>JAVCBX010000015.1:0-8271 GCA_037917635.1 Thermoproteota archaeon
AGGTAGTAGCCTCTAGGCGTAGGAGGGCGTTCCATTACGATGGGTATGACAAAGGATAGCGCTTTGGAGCTGGTTCTCCAAGGCTTCTCGAACCGGTAGCCATCTTCCTTTATAAGTTTTTCAAGTATTTCCTTCATTTTTTTCACACAAAAAGTGTAGTGTAGTGTAGTAGTATTTAAAGGTTATTGCGGGAAATAAAACTTGATGAGCAATGGCAGAGGTCAAGGCGAAGGTTGAAGAGTTTGCAGATTTAATAGGCGTTATCATAGGGGCGATAATGGGATATACTGGGGGCTTTCTGGGGCTCGTCGCTGGTGCGGCTGGAGGCTATTTCATAGCAAGAGAGTTCAAGAAAAGAGGGGGAGGTAGCTCATCACCCCAGCCGAAGTATAAGCAGGTCTAATGAGAAAGATCATCGTACTAACAACAATATTGATGCTTTTATTAGTTATCCTCATAGCATTAACTCTGCCAAAGGGAAGAGTATGTCGCATCAAAGTAGTCGGGTTGAACGTAGGCGTTTACTTAGATGCTGGTTGCGAAAGCCCAGTAAGAATCATCAAGATTTCGAACGTGAAACAGGGCGTGCCATACAAATTCAAGGTTTATGTAAGAAATGAGGTAAATGAAGACGTGAGGCTTCACTTAGAAACGCGGGATTGGAACCCGCCCGATGCCGAGCACTACGTTTTCTGCTATTGGGATCGCGAAAACTGCACGCTGAAGCCGAATGAGGTAAAGTCTGCAAGCATAATCGTTTACGTATTTCCATTAATCAGGAAGTTTGAATATAAAGGCTACTTCGACTTCGAGTTAGTGATTGTTGGAGAAAAGTTTAAATAGCATATATGTATAGATATCTTTTTCGTCGGGGTAGAAGGAGCTTCCAGCGGACCTAGTCGAGGTGCCGGCAAAGCTCCTTCGCTTCTCCGACAAGTGTGTGTTTTGAATGAGTTCGGCTTGGAAATCGTTTAGAAGAGGATACAAGACCTCACCTTCGGAAACCGCCGGAGTGTTCGGTTTAAAAGACGAAGATGAAGTAAGGCGACTAACAGATACTTTTATCGTGAACGACCTCAAGGAGGAGTATTACTACTCACAGAACGATGTCGTGATGGATGCCTTCCAGAACCACCTGAAGATAGTGGATAGGGATCCGGAGCTCTACAAGGAAATCGTTAAGACGCTGAGACCAATAATGCTGGAATGTCAGAAAACTATAGCCGCATTATACTTATGGGATAGGGATATAGACCGCGAATTGGCTTTGGAGTTGCTAAAGGATGTAAGACCCACATGGAAGATTACGTTCTTCTACATGATGAAGAAGCCGCTTCCCTTAATGAATTTGAGGCATAAGGGATGGGGGAGAAGTGCCAGAAGGTTCGCAATCAAGACTTTGCTGGAAGGGCTGACTCCGTTCTATGCTATGAAGTACCGTAGGAAATTGAAGAATGTAGCTAGATGGGCACACATAAAACCAGATACGCCCGCCTTAGTTTACCTATTCGAGAAGTGGAAAAAGGACAAGGAGCTTCTAAGATTAATCCAGAAGGAGCCGTTCTTCCAAGACTACTTGAGAGTTAAGGAAGCCGTCCAAGAGGGGCTTCCAGACCTGAGGGTTCTATACCAAACTGACCTGCCGTTTACTGTGTTGAGGGGTATGCTCGGAGAAAAGATAAACGATCCGAGGGTGTTCAAGGCTGTAATGCACACCATGACCATATGGGAGGTTATACTATCGCTAAGGCAGATAGAGAAGAGAGGGTTGATGAACGATAGGGACGTTCAAGAGGCTATCCTAAAGAGGCTCGATTTCGATGCGATGAAGAGGATGAGGATAGATATAGTGGAGTTGCTTCAAGCCTACAGAAAGGTCGAGCATCCGTTCTCGAAACATGTGTTGGAGCAGGCGATTTCAAGTCAAGTTTCGGCGCTAGTCGAATCCCTAATGAAGTACTTGGAGGGGAAAATGGTTGCCGTCGTCTTTGACACGTCTGGAAGCATGATGTGGGCTCTCGATTGGTCGCTTAGCCTAAGCCTAGTCTGCGCCATGGTAAACCCGAAGGATACGAAGGTGATAGCCTTCGCAGATGAGGCTGTCACGCTTCCAGTTCCAACCGAGAAGAAGTTGCTGTTGGATGTCTATCGTAGAATGGTGCCGCAAGGAGGTACAGCTCTAGGAAAGGCTTTGATTGAAGCGTTAAAGCATAGCCCCGACATAATCATCTTCATCTCCGACTTCGAAGGCAATATAGAGCCTTGGAGCGACCAAGTCTACGAGGAGTACGTCAAAGTCCATGGAAAATTCCCAGAGGTAGTAAGCATCAAGTTCACAACCAGCCCGTCAACTGCCTACGGAGAGATCACGGCTCTAAGGACTGGAAGGTGGCTGGGGATTCCAAACGAGCATAAGATAGTCATTAGAAATCTCTGGGACTTACCCACCATGTTGGAGTACATATTTAACCTACTGCCGTTGCTGATGAAGAGGAAGAAGGAAATCATCGAGTACGTAGCTTAGAACATTTAAAAACCTCATTTTTTATCTTTCAAAGTAGAGTTGTTGTACATTCCATCAAGCGAGGAAGTTCGAGAAGTCAGAAGTTTCATAGATAGGTTAAAGGAGAAAATACTGAAGTACTACGCGGAGAACGGTATTGACGTCAAGGTTCAGGATGTCGGTAGCACAGCCAAGGGAACGTTCGTGAGGGGTGATTTTGACGTTGACATTTACGTTTTAACGAGTCAGCCGGATAGGGCTTTTGAGCTAGCTAAGTACTTGTTTCCGCAGGGAAGCAGAAAGTATGGCGAGCTTCTAATTTGGCACTTCGTCGAAAACCATTTCGATGTTGACTTGGTTTTCGCTCAGCCAGGGCATGTTAAAGAGGATACGTTAAAGCATCCGGAGTTCTTCAAGAGGTCGTTAACCCCAGAGATGAAAAGGGAGGTTGTGAAGGCGAAGGCTTTCTTTAAATCGAAAGGGCTGTATGGGGCGGAAATAGGAGGGATAACCGGAGTTTGCATTGAGGAGTTGGTTAGAAAATTGGAGACTTTTGAAAAGGTGTGTGAGTACTTAACTAAGTGTAAGGAGAAACCGTTCATTCAGGATCCAGTTTTAAGGCAACCACGAGACTTACTAGCTTCAGTTACGCCGAAAAGGTGGAAGCAGTTACAGCAAGCCTGCAAAGAATACCTAGCGAAGAAAGAGTTCATCTACAGACCGTTCAGCGAAGCCGATTTCAAGCAAAGGTACAGAAACTACGTCATTCTAGAGTTTGCTCGGAAAAGGGATAGAGCAGTTGACTTCCATACGGCGCAGTCAGTAGCGAATCGCTCAGCAAGGTATTTGAAGAATCTGGAGCCAGAGGCTTCCTTCGACTCGGATGTTTACGTAACGGAAAGAAAGGTGCTGATTGCATTAAATGCTAGTCCGCGGAGGCTTAGCGAAGTCAAAAAGGTGTGCATTCATAAGAGGTTCAAAGAGGCGACAGAGAAGTTCAAGGAAGCTCATCCAGACTTCTTCGAAGAGGGGGATTACCTCTGTGCAGTAGTCGCGAGGAAGTTTACTCATCCGTTGAATGCTTACGTTGGAGAGGTCAAAAAGCGCATGAAAGAAAGAGGATATAAGGAGATTTGGGCAAAATTCTTGATGGGATGAGGATGGCGTTAGAGGAAAAAATCCAATCAGTAATCAGCTCTTTAGACAGATTACGTAGATACGCCGAAACGTACGCCGAAGAAGAGGCATTAACCGAGTGCATAAACGAACTGTACGAATTGAAGCGAGAGATTGAAGAGATATGCTTGTCTGAAAAAGAGAGGAGAGTTTTGATGAAAGCGCTAGATGCCTTCCTTTACTGGCAGAAAAGGTACGTTGTGGACGACAAGGTTTTTGAAAAGACACGGCTTACCGAGGAGGAAAAGAAGGAAAGAGAGGTAGCAAACAAGCTCAAGTGGGAGGTTCTGCCAAAAATTCCCACTTGTTCAGAGGAGAGGCATTGGCTTTTCGGAAGGGTTTAAGTTGGAACAGAAGAAGCTAACCCACTGGTTGTTCTCCGACATTCAGGACAAGAAGGCTATTGAAGAGAAGCTTAGGGAGATGGGCTGGGATCCTCTTGCTATCGGAAAGAACTTCAAGTTATGCAAAACATATGTTGAATCGAGGCCGCCCTCAACCGACCCAACCTCTCTTGGAAGGCTTATGAAAGTTATTGAGAGGGGAGAGGTCGATCCTATCAGCGGAGAGGATTACTCGAAAAAGGCTTTAGTCTACGATGAGAAGGAGTACATGTACAAGATAGTGGAGTGTTTCGAATGACTTATCTTTAAGAAAGCGTTCTTTTAAATCGAGAGAAGATGCCGACTCATTGGCTTTTCCGAGATATCGATCCGCCTAGAAACGTTGAGGAAGTTGTCGATTATCTGCTAAGCGAGGGATTTACCGAGGTGCTCGTACCAATAGGAAGAAAGTTTCAGAAAGGAGGGGTTCTAGTAGACATAAACGAGGAAATAAGCGTATTTTACGATGAAGAAATAAGGACGTTCCGTTTAGAAGATATAGAAGGGTTGAAGGGGCTAATCCAACAGCTGAAAAGGATGGGCAAACTTTCCCCTCAACTTGAAAAGATGGAGTTCGTCAGAGTAATAGGGACGAAGGAGGAAGATGTAAGGAAGTTTCGGTCAGACTACTTCAGAATTGAAAGCAAGAAGGATTTCGAGAAATCCGTAAAGGCACTTAATTCAAAGTACTTAAGGTGTGAATACGATACTTTGGTCGCATACTGTAGCGAAATATACATATATCCAGATAAGAGAGCGTTATTGGTTCTTTTCGACAACAAACAACTTGAGATCGGGAATATTGATAGCGCCCACTCGCTCTTCCCGAAATGGATGGACGTCAACTTCGGAGAGATGGCTAGGGTTCCCGGAAGCGTTTCCGTCGAATACACTCCCATATGCAAGGTTCAAATATGGTGCAAGTATCTAGGAAAGGATTCTCCACTATCCCTCAGAGTGGAGCCACTAAGGCTAAAAGAGCTAGAGGAGATCACGCCGGAGTCGCGTGGTATGTATGAAGAGCATTACTTAAAGGAGTTTGAGTTTTGGACAAGAGGGTATTGAATTGAGCTACCTTGTCGAGTCGTGGGGAGGGGGATACTTCTACTATAACGTAGATACTGAAGAGATTGTCGAGTTAACGTATCCTATCAGAATATCGGTAAGGGGAGCCTACGGAGACTTGCTGAAAAGGATATCGGAAGGAGAGGATAAAGATTTATCCTTAATAGCGAAGCTGACGGAAGCTTCTATAATAGGAGGACCCATAAAACCGTCAGCACAGCTAGAAAGGGGGCTGATTTTAGTGATGCATGTCGGCAACATAGCGTTCTGCTGGTTAAGCTTCAGTCCACCAAACTGCTACACAAACCAGATCATCACCTATGGATATTTAGGAGGTCCGCAGAACTGGCTTTACGGAGATTTATGGAGGCCTCCAAAAAGGGAAGTTTACGATAGGCTTACTGGAGAACTAGTTGATAGGGAAAAGATGGACAAGACGGTTTTCGGTAGGTACCGAGAAGTAATAACTAACGAGGAAGTCGAAAGGTGGAAAGCTAATTGGGAATACTTCTTTGAAAAATTAGAGGAGGCGAATAGGAACGTTATAGAAATAGAGAAAAACCCAAAGCCCTATTTAGACGTACTTAAGCTCGTGCTCAAACGCGACTGGGACAAAGCGAAAAGGATGGTAGAAGAGATGAAGTTGGCAATCCCATCCGACACGCTTAGGTTCTTATTCTATTTCTTCTAGGTGATTAGATGGTCTGGATTTTCCACATAATCCCTGAAGGGAGTCATGAGTGGGTGAAAGAGCACGGCTTCTTGACTGCCGCCACCCCAGAGGGTGTTTGCTTCTCGCTTGGAAGTCAAGAAGGGATTTACGCCGAAACTTGCCTACTGAGAAATGAGCCGTACGCAGAAGCCTTCAAGAATCTAGTCATACTAGCCTTTAGGTTCGAGGATTTGAAGGGGAAGTATCCACTTTACCCGACGTTCTATGATCCCTTCTATGAGCTCGGACCCGAGAAGAGGTATCCGACCTTCAGGATTGGCTGGTACTGTCTGCTTCCAGAGATGCAGGTTTGGATACCGGAGGGGGTCAAGGTTCCCGTCAAGCTGGGAGAGTGGACTGATGTCAAAGGCATGTTTTCAAAGCTGAAGGAAAATCCACAAATATACAGCTTAGATAGAAGGATTACTCAGCTGTTCTACCAGCTTCTTGAGTCCCGTAAGAAATATTGGTGGTTTTCTGGGGTGGTAACCTATAGGCTTCCATGGCCCCAAGAACTCACCGATGAGGAAAGGGAGAAGTTGATAAAGCTGTGCGATGAGTGGAACAAGCTAGTCTCCCATCTGACGAGGATCGAAGTTCCGTTCAAAATTCCAGAAATAGGACATTGGCTGTTTCCAGATTTAAAATAAGGAGAGAAATTAGATGGAAAGAAAATGTGCTATTTGTGGAACTACTAAGGACTTGGTTTTGCATCACATGGATGCAGTTCACGGTGCATTACTACCTAATGCCACAATTTGGCTCTGTAGAAAACATCACACGCAAGTTCACATGAAGCACGATTTACGGTTTTTTAAACTTGAAGAGGCGATTAAAGAGCTGAAAAGGAGGCTAGGAGATGATGAAGAGAAAAAATGAGACGAATACAGCAGAAATTGTCAAAGAGCTCCTCGAAAAGACTAGACCTAATATTAAACAGGATTTTCGGATCTGTAAAAGCATTGGGGCTGAGTGGGCGTTCGGAATCTGCGAGTTCGGCGGCGGTTTAACGCTTACTAAGAAGATGGTCTGGTGGCGCGAAGGTACGTTTCTTCCAGAGTGCGAACGGGGAAGGTTGGTAGGATCAGTTCACACCCATCTGGAAACGCCCTATTTCTCAGACACCGACTACATCACCAGCTTACAAAACGATCTAGATTTCATGTGCATAATATATGAAGAAGACGGAAAGCTGAAGCTGAAGTGTGCCGAGCTCCCGAAGGGGAGGGAAAGGGGGGAGCTCCTAGAGGAAGTGTCAGAGTTCAAGGAGCTAATAGATGAAACATTTGAAAAGGAGGAGATTACTGAAAAGGATGTGGAAATTGTTTATGGTTATGCCAAAAAGCTGGAAAGCAAGCTAAGCATATCGGAGGTTGAGATTTGAAACGCATGAAAGTTAAGATTTATGAAAAGTTTAAAGAGGTCGATGTGATTGCTGAAGGAGTGACTAAGCATGGAAATAAGCTTATTTTGGCTCAGGTTCCATTTGAGCTTGACCCGAGATTAACGGCCTTCGTCATCTACCAATGGCATCCAACATATAAGTGGTTCATCAATATCGGAAGGTTCCTTGCTCCTAAGGACAAGCCTGAAGAGTTGGAAAGAGTTAAGAAAAGGGTGTTGAAAACGTTTAGGAGTATTGCTGAAAAAATAATAGGAATATATGACCCGCCCCAAGAAAGGGAATATTTGCCTTTTTTCGAGAATGCCAAGAAGTTCTACGAAGAAGGCATATTAAGGTGCCCCAAATGTGGCTCGTTCAGGGTTACTGGCGAGGGAACTGAGGAGAGACCTTATTGGTGCTGGGCTTGTGACTATATGTGGACTAAGGAGTTGTTCGAACCGGAAGTAGTCAAAAAGGCGGAAAAGAAGGAAAGGGAAATCTACGCGAAGATGCTGGCTGAAGTGCTGATGTACCCGTTCTTGAAGTGGGAGGCGGAAAAGCACGGTTTTACTGGGCCGGATGCTGTCAAGAAGTATTTGGAGTGGCGGGAGGAGGAGGATTGGCGGCGCAACCAATTCTACGGCTTTTACGTAAGCGAAGGCGACCAAGAATACATAGAGAGGATAGTGGAGTCCTATATGGAAGAGCCGGAATCCTATAGGGGTTTAGACGCCATCGATGCCGTTTTAATCGAGTACGGCTACGATTTTGCCGATTACAGACCACATAAGGGATATGTTTGGAACCCAGTTAACAAGAAGTGGATGTGCCCGCCTTACCCGCCTAGAACGGGGGACGAGGTTCTAGCGTTAGCCAAGTATGAAAGGATGTTCCCGACGCATAATTACATGTTCGATAGGGCGATAGTCAAAGCCGTTCTGCTCAGAAGGGGTTGGCGTTTCGGCGTGAAGGGATGGGAAAAAAGTTAAAAAAGAAAGTTTGCTTATTGTTTTTTGGTGCTACTGTGATGCCCCGTCGGAAAAAAGAT
>JAVCBX010000061.1:0-8245 GCA_037917635.1 Thermoproteota archaeon
CCCATAAATAGATTCTAACTCGTTTATAAGCTCCTCTCTGCTCTTAAAACCATCTTGAATTGCGTGCTCATCGGTGAGATCCTTGATTTTTGTGGTTATTATTGACGTTATCTTTGCATTAGCAATATCTTCTCCTCCTGCCCTTATGACCACATCATCCCCAACCTTAAGCGTGGTCCTTAGTCTAATCGTTGTTCTCTTCTTCCTAGAGAGTATGCTCTTCTCGTACTTCTTCCTAAAGTGCAAAACCTTCTTCTTGGGCATAATGCATCACTAACCTCCCTATGACCTCTCTATAGGTGTCTAAGGGCCTGTCAACCTTGAAGATCCTCCTTATCACGTCCCATTTCTTCCCTTGTAGGGTTTTTGCTACCAACAAGTCCTCCTCCCAAGGTTTAAGGGGCCTTTCATCCCACCCTCTCAAGAAGTAGTGATGAAGTAGGGTCCTTATCGCGTCTGCAGTCATCTCATACGTGTGAGTTCCAAGCAGATAGCCCTTAAGTCTCCTCTTCTGCGACATGCTCAGTCTTAGCCTTATCTTAGATCTTCCTGGTGTCAGAAGAAGTCTTGCAACCGTAGAAGGAAGGTCGAAGTATACATCGTGTAAGGATCCAAGCAACCTGTTCTTGAACTCGTGAGACATTGCTTCAACAACTCTCTCGGTCCTTTTATTCAAGGCTTTTATGACAAAAACGCTATACTCCCCCGAAGTTGGGTTTCTGCTTGGGCTTATGTGAATTGGGATGTAACCGTTCTTAAGCCAAAAGTTTAAGAGCCTTGCAGAAGCTCCAAATCCTGCCCCTATCCAATCCATTCTCCTTTCAGCTGCTTTCTCCTCCAGCTTCTTTAGCATGAGGGAACCAAGGCCTCTATCTTGAAGGGACGGATGCACTGCAATTCTAACGATCCTCCAACCCCAAAGCTTTGCGAAGTCCTTAAAGCCGTAATGAAGCACCATCCTATTGGGTATCATGTGTCCTGGCGGCTCCCATCCCTTAAGCATCTCCTCTGCCATTCTTGGATGGAGCCTGCCCTCCTCTGCAAGCTGAACCGAGACAAGAACCTTTTCGTTCTGTAGGAAGGCCCAAGCCGTATGATGAGGCGCATCAAGTAGCAAAGCAAGATCATTGGGCCTGTTTCTATAGTGAGCAAGGACATATATGCCATAAAATTGCTTTAAGATCTCTTCCGATGTTCTCTCCACATCTATTCTTGAAAACCTGAGCTTCTCGTGCTCAATTCCATCTTCAACTTCCTTTGGTTCAGCATCAAGAAGAAGGAAGTCGTAGAGCCATTTCTCAATCGGATCTCCCTCAGGATACCTAATCGGAGTCTTCATCTTTATTTCAATGAGCTCTAGCCCCCTCATCTTCTTGAGTCTCTCCAAAAATCTCAGAGAGAAACTTCTTCCTGCCCCCTCATATCCGTGGACTGTTGTGGAAAATATGGAGAGCTTAGATGACCTTAGTATGGAGAATAATACGTAAGTAGGAATGCTTGCAGCCTCATCAACCACTTTAACCTTTGATTTAACCTCCGCAGCCTTAACTGGGCTGAGGTAGACAACAGAACACCTTCCAGATGATATCCTTACCGTCACGTCATCAGCCTTCGTTTCCCTAAATCTCAAGCCTTGAGCCTTCAAGCCTAACTTTAGGAAATTAAACAGGGTGTTTGCACCCTCAACTGATGGTGCTGTAACCACAATTTTTCTGTAGATTCCTCTCGACATCAAGAGGGAGAGGCCAAGGCCTAAGGCTGCTGACTTCCCTCTTCCCCTGTTTGCCACTATTATCATTGCTCCCCTTCCCTTTGCTTCTGCAAGATCCATTATGCTATCTATAACCTTGACCTGCTCCTCAGTTAATGCGAGGGATCTAACAGGACCTTTTGCCCTTGGCCTCGGGACTGGTCTAGGGGGAACATCCCTTGGGACTCCCTCAACGCTTCTGGAATCCATGTCAATGAACCAGACTCCTGGTCTGCCCTTCAGCTTAGATATGAATCTCCTCTTAAATCCCTGCTTAACGTCCCCTTCAGTAAAGGGAGGAGAAACGAGCTTCCTTTGGAAAAGTGTAAGAGAGTTAAGCCAAACCTTAAGACTAGGCACCGCAAATAATACTAGACCTCCTCCCCTTATCGTCTCAACGAGCCTTCCTATGTCATTTGCCCTCATCTGAACCGAGAAATCTGCAAGCAATACGTCCCATGTACCTCCCATAGCCTCATCGCTGTCATCGAAATCGAGAACCGTGACCTCGATCTTCTTTTTCACATTGCTGAGCACGGTGTCCAGTCCTATGAACTCATTCCCAACTCTCGTGTTTGAGTAGAGCAGCCTGATCTTGCCCTCCCTTATTTCAGAGTACCTGTTCACGAGATTTGATAGCACGTCAAGACTGCCCTCTCCTGAGATGGTGAGTAGCCTTCTCTCCCCGCTTTTCAATGCCTCGTAAGAGACTCTATCAAATACCTCTTCGATTAATTCTTGCTTCATGTTCATCGCCCACATTGAGCTCTATTCAATGCACAACTGACTTCGATCTAAGCAGTAACGTTCTCGTTTAAAACCCCTAATTGATTGGATAAAAAAGGAGCTTTACTCATTATTACCCCTAACTCTCTCTAATCCTCAAAAAATTTGGACTTTTTGCATTCAATTTTTCTGCTTAAGCATCTTGAGGCTCCATGGTTCTCTTCCAGGATGCTTGATTAAGGTCCTCCAACTGGAGTGTGCGAAGGCTTGGTTCCAACCACCACCATCACCACTTTGGCTCTCCTCGTCTCTTGAATTGGAGCTTTAAGGATGAGCATAAGCTTGTCCATGAAATAGCTCGCAGCAAGCCTTGTTTCATTCCTCGTGTTTCCTGCAATTATTATAATTTTCTTTCCGTTCTCCGCTTTTACGAAGAGGCCCATTGCACCCTTTTCCATGAGACTTAACTCCTCTTCCTCGGTCAAATACTTTGAAACGATTTCGCCAACACCCTCATAAGCTAGGGGTCCTCCTAAGTATATTACAGCCTCAACGGAATAGTGTTCAATCTTCCAGAGCTCATCTGGCCTTAGAATGAAGCAAGCAATCCCTGCCCTGATTAAAGCCTTATTTAATTCACGAGCTGCTTGCATGTCGATCGAGTTTGAAACTATTACCACAATACCAGGAGAGCCGAAGGTCGAGATTTGAGTTGCTGTTAGCAAAGAGATAATAAAGATGGTAGAGAGAAGCTTCAAGATCGACATCATTTCAATTTTGCAAAGTGAGCTAAAAACTTTTGCGAGGATCTTGTCTTAATCAAGCAAGTTGAAAGTAGAAACATAAAAACTTCAAAGAGAAGAAAAATTAATGTTTCCAAGCTCAGTTAGTCTGCCTTAGCCTAAAAAATTATCAGAGCTAGGAACGATTAAATCTTGAGCATTAACCTGTTTAACTTTTAAAAATAAGCATATCAAGAAGAAAAAAATTCTCATAAAAAGGATTAAGGATCCTTTTCCCTAACCAATTCGTCTAGGTTGTTAGGTAAGATGGAGGGCTCAGGAGGTTAAAAATAAGGTATGCCTAACTTTATAAAGAAATGCGAAATAATTGATGGAGGTAGATCCAAAACGAGGCATGATTCTAGAGTGAAAAATCACCTGTCCCTAGTTTTCATTGAAGAGGGAATGAGAGCAAGAATCGTAGATCTATTCGGAGGCAGAGGGCTAGCTAGAAGACTCATGGAGATGGGACTTTCGCCTGGATCAGAGGTCAGGGTGATTAGGAACTCCTTCGGACCTATGATAGTCGAAGTTAGAGGAGTTAGGCTTGCTTTGGGGAGGGGTCTGGCATCGAAGATATTGGTAGAGCCTCTAACATAGCTAAATCGAGTTGTTCCGGCTTAAGAAACCCATCTAAGGGAAGAAAGACCGTTATACTTGCGTTATCAGGGAATCCAAACGTGGGAAAGAGCACTTTGTTCAACGTACTAACTGGAGAGACTGCTCATGTTGCCAACTGGCCTGGAGTTACGGTTGCAGTTAAACAGGGAAAGCTAACACATCATGGCAGAGAGATAATAGTTGTCGATCTTCCGGGAACTTATAGCTTATCGGCAGAAGCTCCAGATGTTGCTGAGGCCATAGCTAGGGAGTTCGTTGCTAAGCACAAACCCGACGTTTTGGTGGTATTGGTAGATGCGACAGCTCTTGAGAGGACAATGTACCTCCCAATAATGGCGCTGGAGATGGCCCCTAAGGTCATAATAGCAGTTAACATGATGGATGTTGCTGAAAAAAGAGCAATACACATAGACTTAGATGCCCTCAGCAGGGACCTAAAAGTCCCGGTCATTGGGATCTCTGCCTTGAGGGAAGAGGGGATCGGCGTACTTTTAGACCGAGTTTTGGATGTCGCTGAAGGAAAGATAGGAAGGAAAAGGCCCTTAAAGGTTGATTATGGGCCTTTAGAGCCTTACATAGCTAGATTGGAGGGTCTCATAAGGAAAAGAGGTTTGCTAAAGGAATACCCCGCCAGATGGGTGGCGATTAGACTAATTGAGGGGGATCCTGTCCTTTTTAAAGAAATCATGCGAAAGGACTCAGAAGCGGCCTCAAAAGTTGCCAGCATAATTGAACTAGCTAAGAAAAATCTGAGAACTGACCTAGCATTAATGGCGGTTAGAGCTAGGTTTTCTTTCATAGACTCGCTGCTCAAGGGAAAGGTAACTGAGACTCGCTTAATTTCTCCAGGAATTGAGGAGAAGTTGGATAAGATAGCCCTTAATCATGTGATTGGGCCTCTTTTCGCAATTTTTGTGCTTCTAATCTCGTTTCTATCAGTTTTCGCCTTAAACTTGGGCTTTCCTCTAAACTTGGTCCTCTCTTACTTAGGAATGGAAAGGCTTGCGGAACTCGTAGAAGAATACAGCCTTTCAAACATCTTAGTGAAGGTATTCGATAAGCTTGCTGAAGTCGTGAGGGCTACACTGAGTGAATATCCGGCCTGGTTCTCCAGTCTAGTTGTTGATGGGGCTATATCTGGGGTTGCATCCGTCTTGGGGTTCTTGCCTTTAATCCTCATGGTTTACTTGGTTCTAGGGGCCCTGCAAGATAGCGGCTTGATGGCAAGAATCGCCGTTTCGCTCGATGGATTCTTCAGAAGGTTTGGACTGAGTGGGAAAGCTGTATTTCCAGCAATAGTTGGATTTGGTTGCAGCGTTCCTGCAGTTATGAGCACTAGGGCGATGGACGATGACAGAGAGAGGATGGTAACCGCAATGGCTGCCCCTCTGATCCCTTGCCAAGCAAGACTTGTTGTCATGCTAGCAATCGCCTCAGCCATGTTCAGATCGCCGCTAAAACAAGCTAGCTTCCTGCTTTTCATCTACATGCTTTCCATTGGCCTTTACCTCTTGACTTCATCCTTGCTTAACAGAATGGTCTTCAAGGTTAAGGTCCCTCCAGAGCTGATCTTGGAGGTCCCTCCATATCATAAGCCAAGCCTAAAGGTAATCTGGTGGTACGCAAGGATGAACGCGATGAGGTTTGTAAGAAGGGCTGGGACCGTGATCTTTAGCCTTAGCATGTTACTATGGTTCCTCCTCCACTTTAGTTCAGAGGGATTCATATCCCAAGAGGTTTTAGAAATGAATAGCTTAGCGATCGAGAGAACGTTTGCAGCCTCTCTGGGAAAAAGCCTAGTTCCACTCGGCCGTTTAATGGGTTTAGGTGATTGGAGAATAATGCTTGCGCTCGAAACAGGTCTAATAGCTAAGGAAAGTGTCCTCAGCACCCTAGTTGCTGCTACCGGCACGACTAGTGTGAACCAAGCTATCAATGCTCTTAGCATGACAAATCTTCAAGCCATATCCCTAACTGTAGCGATGACCACATATGTCCCTTGCATAGCAACAGTAGCGGTTCTGAAGCAGGAATTAAGGTTTTTAAAATATCTCCTGATGATAATAGCGTATCAACTCCTTCTAGCCTTCACTCTTGCTGCTGGAATCTTCTGGATAGGTAGGCTAATTGGTTTTTCCTGAGGTTTAAGATTATGAAGACCGTGGCTATTGCTAAACTGATAACCAATATTTTGTGGCTATAAGCACGGACAACTTGCCACTTCTCCCTCAACAAAAAACCTGCCCTGCGTGCTTTAGACAGCTGAAAGAGGTGTATCCAAGCTTTTGGAAAGAGAACTCAGTTTCGAAGTAATTCATGCGAGCCAGCTCATTTCCTCATATTTGATGGATGGAGTGCTAAGTCTAAGAGAAGGAATTGGAAATATTACCTACCATGATCCCTGTGAGCTTGCCAGAAAAATGGATGTTATTGAGGAGCCAAGGTTCATACTTGGTAAGCTAGGGCTTTTGAAAGAGGTGGAAAAAGGGCAAAAAACCCAGTGTGGCGGAGGAGGTGGTTTCTTGAGAGTTACAAACGAGGAAATAAGCACATCGATGGCTCGTCTTAGGATCAGTCAGGCACTGTTAACGGGCGCTGAAATTCTTGCTACCTCATGTCCCTCATGTAAGATGAATCTCTCCGAGGGTGTCAAAGTCCTTAATACTAATATTGATGTTGTTGACCTTGTTGAAATTGCGGGCCGAAACCTTGAGGTGTAAATGATATGTCAGAAGTCAAGGGTTTGGAAGTTGTGGAGAAGAAAAAAGAGGCTAGAATGGTCAGGATTTACATCATGGGAAAGGAATACCTCGTTCCAGCCGGTTTAACCATAATGAAAGCTATGGAATACGCTGGATACAGATTCATAAGGGGGTGTGGTTGCAGAGGTGGCTTTTGTGGGGCATGCGCTACAGTTTACAGGTTCATAGATGACTACAAGCTTTACACGGGCTTAGCTTGTCAGACAACCGTTCAAGACGGCATGTACTTAACCCAACTTCCTTTCGTACCAGCAAACAAGGCAATCTACGATCTTGAGAAGTTAAAGCCCACTCCTAACATCTTGATCAGGTTTTACCCTGAAATAGCAAGGTGCGTCAGCTGCAATACCTGCACAAAAGCCTGCCCTCAGGACATAGAGGTTATGTACGCGATACAGGCAGCAATAAGGGGAGACATAGAGGAAGTTGCAAAACTAACTTTCGATTGCATTCAATGCGGCCTCTGTACTATAAGATGTCCGGCTGAGATCCAGCACTACCATGTCTTCCAACTTGCTAGAAGGATATACGGGAAGTACATCCAACCGAAGGCAAAGCACTTGGAGGAGAGAATCAAAGAGGTAGAAAGCGGGAAATACGACGAAGATATGGAAAGATTGATGAGAATGAGCGTAGATGAGCTAAAGAAGCTCTATGAAAACAGGGGAAGGATAGAGGACTAGTTTGGAGGCGATAATATGTCAGAATTCGAGCTTATAGATGGTTATCCCAAGTACATGAGGAAGAGCATCGAGCTAGTTGAGGAAACAAGGGATAGAAGGCTTAAAGAGGAGTTCAGGAGGTTTAGCCTCGAAGAGAGGGAGGAACTCCTGAGGAAATATCATCCTGACTATAAAGAGGGGACTAAAAGGCCTCTGAAGATAGGGCCAAGCAAAGGCATGATAGCACCACATGAGGTCATAGACCTGCTTGAGGCCCATCCTCTAATTCAACCTGAGCAAATTGACCTTTCCCAAGTCGACTATGAGGCCGACATACTTATAATAGGTGGAGGAGGAGCTGGAATGACGGCTGCTCTTTGGGCTAACTACAGCGGCGTTCCTCCCGAAAACATATTGATCGTCACCAAGTTAAGGCTCGGGGATTCCAACTCGATAATGAGCCAGGGAGGAGTTCAAGCAGCCGACAGACCTCCAGATTCTCCTACAAGGCACTTCCTTGATGTGATTGGAGGAGGGCACTTTGCAAATGATAGAAGGCTTGTCAGGGTGCTGACCATGGAGGCCCCATACATGATAAAGTGGCTGGAGGGCCTTGGAGTTATGTTCGATAAGGATGAGGAGGGAAACATGATAGAGCTGTGGGGAGGAGGTACCAGCTGTAGGAGGATGCACTCCTGTAAGGACTACACAGGCATGGAAATAGTGAGGGTGCTGAGGGATGAGGTGAAGAACAAAGGCATCAATTACGTCGAGTTCTCCTCTGCTGTAGAGCTGATAACCGATGACGAGGGCAAGGTCGCTGGAGCCGTCCTGTTGAACATGGAAAGTGGACAGTACTGCGTAGCAAAGGCGAAAGCAACTATATTGGCAACTGGAGGCTTTGGAAGGCTTCACATACAAGGATTTCCAACTACAAATCAC
>JAVCBX010000115.1:0-8236 GCA_037917635.1 Thermoproteota archaeon
CGAGAAGATGGGTTAATAGGGAAATGCCATATCTTGAACCTCTAAAGGGCCTAAAAAGGCCATTTCTGATTAGATATTCGATTTACAGCAGGACCTCACCCATAGAGACCCCTCAACGCGTTAGTCCCGAGCTTGCAGAGTTCATGGGCTATCTCCTCTCTGAGTGCGATGAATACGTAGACGAAAGGAGACACATATACTCTATAAGGTTCCACAATGAGGACGAGCTCCTACTAAATAGGTTTGAGCAGCTAGTAAAGGGACTATTCAAGCTCAGAACCCATAGAACATCTTATGGCAAGATTCCAGCCGTAAGGGTTAATTCATGGAGCTTAGCTGAGTTCTTGAGGGCAATAGGACACGATCTCGGGAAAAAGGCTCGCCAAAAGGACATCCCGAATTTCATCCTGAGGAGCGATGACAAGTGTGTTAAGGCCTTCTTAAGGGCTTTCTGCGAGGGAGAATCGGATATTAGCGATGAGGAGATTTCTATAAACACCTCAAGTGAGGAGATTGCAAACAAACTGGCTTACTTGCTCCTCAGGGTCGGCATCGTGGCCAGGATTCGAAGGAAGAAGGTGTTAACCCAAAAGGGACAGAGTACTCATTACAGGATCGTGATTTCGGGAGAGGAATTCGTTAAGAGGTTTAAAGAGGAGATAGGCTTCCTTACCAAGAGGAAGCTAGAGAAGCTGGAAGCTCTTTGCAAAAAGGCGAGTTCGACCAACCTGGATCTGATCCCTGAAATAGGGGAGAGACTGAAGGCCATTAGAGAAAGCCTTCACAGGAGCAAAAGCGAGTTCTATGGGTCTAAGAGCGGGTACAGGTATGAGTTGCCGCCAGATAACGAGAATTTCAGGAGAATCTCCAGAAAAGCATTGCAGAGGGTCATAAAGCGCAATAGAATAGGGGATTCCGATTTGCTTCATAAGCTAGCCTTCTCCGAAATCTTCTGGGACTGTGTAAAGGAGATACGAATTATAGAGCCAGGAGATCACGTCTATGTTTACGATCTGTGCGTGGAAGAGGGAGCTCCTACCTTCATAGCGGGATTTGGAGGCATCATAATTCATAACACTGCCATAGCTGTCGCGATGGCAAGGGAGCTTGGAAGGGACGTCCCATTCATAGCTATAACCGGCTCAGAAATATACAGTGCTGAGAGGAAGAAGACCGACGTGCTCATGGACGCAATGAGACAGGCAATAGGAGTTAGAATAAGGGAGCTCAGGGATATATATGAGGGAGAGGTAACAGATATAAACGTGAGGTGGGCCTCAAATCCCTACAATCCTTATCAGAAGATTCCAGAGAGTGTTAGAATAACATTGGAGACGACTGATGAGAAGAAGACTATAGAAGCTGGGCAATCAGTTGCTAATACAGTGGTTCAATACGGGATAAGGGAGGGAGATGTGATTCAGATAGATGCTAACACAGGAAGGGTCTCAAGGGTTGGCGTTTCTGAGAGCTATGGCAGGAGATACGACGTAGGTGAGGCCGAAGTCGTTCCTAGGCCAAGCGGTCCGGTTCTTAAGAAGAAGGAATTCGTTTACACTTTGACCTTGGCCGATCTAGATGAGATCTTTATGAGAAGAAGGGGAGGAAGCTTCTTCTCCCTTCTCTTTGGAGGAACTACGGAGAAGGAGATAGATCCTGAAGTGAGGGCAGCTGTTGATGAGCAGGTCAAGGAGTGGGTTGAGCAGAAGAGGGCGGAGATAATACCCGGAGTCCTCTTCATAGACAACATTCACATGATGGACATAGAAGCCCTTAGCTTCCTAACCAGGGCCATGGAAGGTGAGTTGGTCCCAATAATCGTGATGGCAACCAACAGAGGAATTACTACAATTAGAGGAACCGATGAAAAGGCACCATTTGGTCTTCCCCTTGACCTCTTGGACAGGCTTGTCATCATAACAACCGAGAAGTATGGGCCAGATGAGATAGAGGAGATCTTGAAGATAAGGATGAAAGAAGAGGACATCAAGGCGGATGATGAGGCTCTTAAGCTCTTGAAGGAGATAGGTGGTTCAACATCGCTGAGGCATGCCGTCCAGATATTGAGCATAGCTGGAGTGAGGGCAAGGGCAAATGGAAGGGACAAGATAACAGCAAAGGATGTTGAAGAGGTAAGGTCGTTGTTCAGGAACGTGCAGGACGCGGTTGATTACCTAAAGAAATACGAGTCAGAACTTCTTAGGTGATCACTTTTTCTTTTATCCGAGGAGTTTTCATTCCAGTGGAGAATTGCATTTGCTTTCGTCCTGACTTGATATAAGGAGCCTTAAAGGAACTAGCAAATCCTTGAGAAGCATTGAAATAATTGGACAGCTGAGGGGTTTTGAGTTCTTTCTTAGCTGAGCAACTTCCCTCCTCCTGTTCTCGAAGTAAAGGATAAATGCTAAGACTTGAAGAATTTTTGGTTTGGCGAAGGATGGCAGTTTTTGCTACAGGCACTGTTTAGGTGAGATTACTTGTCAAGAATTCATGAGACATCATTAATGCTTCAAGAAGTATGACTCAGAGTTGCTATGGAAATCGCTTCACTTTTTTATCTGAATCGCCTACTTACCTGATTCAGCTTGATAAGGAGGGCTACTAGAGAGTACACAAAGGAGCAAGTGCTATCGGTGCTAGATCCGCTTGTCTCCGAGTGGTTAGAGTCCAAATTCCGTGATCTTACTCCTCCCCAGAAATACGGTGTCATACCAATTCATGAAGGGAAGAACGTCCTTATTTCAAGCCCCACTGGCTCAGGGAAAACTTTAGCGGCCTTTATTAGCATAATAAGCGAGCTACTTTCCTTAGCAAGAAGGAAGGAGTTGGAGGATCATGTATATGCGATTTACATCTCTCCTCTAAGGGCCCTTGACAACGACATATACAGGAACCTGAAGGTCCCCCTGGAGGAGATAAGAAATATTGCAAGGAAGAAGGGGCTAGAATTGCCTGAGATAAGACATTCAGTGCGGACCGGTGACACTACGACAAGTGAGAGGCAAAGGATGCTTAGAAAGCCTCCTCACATACTAATAACAACTCCAGAGACCCTTGCAATTACTCTGGTAGCTCCCAAGTTCAGAGAAAAGCTTAGAAAACTTAAATGGGTGATTGTGGACGAGATACACAGCCTTTTCGAGAGCAAAAGAGGGGTTCACCTCAGCCTGTCCCTTGAAAGACTTGAGCACCTTGTGGGGAGGCCCTTTGTGAGAATAGGCCTTTCTGCAACTATAAATCCGCTTGAGGAGGTTGCAAAGTTTCTAGTTGGCTTCAAGGACGGTAAGCCAAGGGATTGCCTGATAGTTGACACCACATACGCTAAGAAGATGGATTTTCGCGTGATTGCTCCTGTTTCGGACCTAATCTACACGCCTTACAGCGTCATAAATGAGGAGATGTACGAGATGCTTTGCGACCTCATTAGAAAGCACAGGACTACCTTGATATTCACAAACACGAGGAGCGGGGCTGAAAGGGTTTCGTTTAAGTTGAGGCAACTCCTACCCCTTTACGTCGAGGAGATAGGGAAGGAAGACGTTGCAGCCCATCACGGATCCCTTTCAAGGACCGTAAGGCACGATGTAGAGGAGAAGCTCAAGAGCGGAGAACTCAGGGCAATTGTTAGCTCGACATCCCTTGAATTGGGGATAGACATAGGTTACATAGACCTAGTCGTTCAGCTTGGCTCTCCAAAATCGGTTACGAGGGCCATACAAAGAGTTGGAAGGGCTGGACACAGGTTGGATGAGGTCAGCAAGGGCATATTCATCTGCTCGGACAGGGACGATGCGGTTGAGGTTGCCATAATGATCAAGGAGGCCATGTCGGGTCACTTGGATAGGGCCCACATGCCGAGAAATTGTCTCGACGTTCTGGCCCAGCATATAGCTGGAATGGCGATTGAGCAGAAGTGGAATGTTGAAGATGCCTATGATCTCGTTAGAAGGGCTTACCCATACAGGGATCTGGACAGGAGGGACTTCGAGAAAGTGTTGAGGTACCTCTCAGGAGCTTACTCCGAGATGGAGGTCTACAAGGTGTACGGCAAGATCTGGTACGACCCGGATGAAGGAGTCTTTGGAAGGAGGGGGAAGCTGGCAAGGGCCATCTACTCTCAAAACGTCGGTACTATCCCAGATGAGGTCAGGGTAGTGGTTAGGACGATTGGAGGGAAGAGAATTGGGAGCATAGAAGAGGAGTTCCTTGAAAGGCTCATGCCCGGCGACAGGTTCGTCCTCGGTGGCAAGGTTTACGAGTTCTTGAAGACTGTTAGAGGCTTCACAGCTGTTGTTATGCCAGCATACGATGAAAAGCCAACTGTTCCGAGCTGGTTCAGCGAGATGTTGCCGCTGAGCTACGATCTGGCATTAGAAATCTCTAAGTTTAGGGGAAGGATGTTCAAGTGGCTTGAGAAGGGAGTTAGCGAGAAGGAGATCGTTGAGTGGATAATGAGGAACTGCAGAGCAGATCAAAACGTGGCAAATGCAATCCTTCAGTACTTCAAGGAGGAGTGGCTCTACCTTAAGTCCAAAGGAGTTAGGATGTTCCCCTCAGATAAGGTGCTCCTCGTTGAGGTCTTCGTAGATGAGGACGGCAAGAAGTACGTTGTCTACCACGCCCTCTTTGGTAGGAGGGTTAACGATGCCCTTTCAAGGGCTGTTGCTTACCTCGTTGGAAGGAGGGTTAGGAGGAACCTTGGAGTCGTTGTAGGAGACCACGGCTTTGCGATAGTTTATCCGCCGGGAGTTGAGGTTCGCCAATCCTATTTAATGGAGATAAAGCCAGAAGAACTGCCTACTATCCTTAAGAGAGCAATTGAGAGGACTGAGCTTTTCCTGAGGAGGTTTAGGCACGTTGCAACCAGGGGCTTAATGCTCCTCAGACGTTATAAGGGCGTTGAGACAAGCATAAGGAGGAGGCAGTTCAACGCCAAGAAGATACTTCAAGCGGTAAAGGAGCTCAGGGAATTTCCGCTCGTGAAGGAGACATACAGGGAGATACTTGAGGACTTCATGGATGTGAGAAACGCCATGGAGGTCCTCAGGAAGATAAGGAAGGGTGAGATACGAGTAGTTATGCTTAAGCCAACAAGGATTCCATCTCCCTTCGCCCACAACATAGTGCTTCAAGGAATGAGCGACATCGTTTTGATGGAGAGCAGGAGGCAGATGCTTGCAAGGCTTCATCACATGGTTATGAAGGTGATAGAGAGGGAATCCTATGCTATACTGGATGGAGATAATTGAAGGAGTAGAGGCAGTTCCTTATGGAGTTTTCATTAGAGATAAAAGTACGCTGGCAATTGCAGACCTTCATATAGGCTATGAGGAGGCGCTTCTTGAAACAGGGATACATCTTCCCAAGAGCCAATATCCAAAGATAAAGGAAAAAGTCCTTTATCTCCTTGATGAGCTTGATCCCGAGGTTCTCGTCATCGTTGGGGACATAAAACATGAGTTCGGTGAGACAAGCAGGCAGGAGTGGGTGGAAGTGCTTGACCTGCTGGATACTCTTCAAGCCAGAGTTGAGCTACACATTGTCAGAGGAAATCATGATAACTACCTCATTCCTATACTTAGAAGGAGAAATGTGCCATTCCATGATCCATATTTCATTATCGATGACTATCTCTTCGTTCACGGTCACAAAGAAGTGCCGAGTGACGTCGTTAAGAGGACTAGGGTCATCATTATGGGACATGAGCATCCAGCGATAACTTTTAGGGATGAAGTGGGTGCCAAGACGAAGTTCAAGTGTCATTTGACTGGAAAAGTCGGCGATTCGTATCTTGTTATCTTGCCTGCTATTTCCCCGTTAGCTCCAGGAGCTGACATCAGCTTCAGATCTCTTCCCTTCTCTCCGATGCTTAGAGGAGTTGAACTGAATTCTTTCAGGATTATCGTAGTAGATGAAGAGGCAGGGGCCTATGATTTCGGCTTTTTGGGTGATCTTAAGAGATTTCTCGGAATAAACCAGTACTATTAGTGAATAGGGATTTTATGATAGTTTTGTCAGTATCTTCAGGAAGAAGCCATGGAATTCGGTTATTTTCTTTGGTAATTCCATTTCTTTGTTCACAGAAACGAATCCCAGCTCCCTATGAACTCCTTAAACCCCCCGTGGTCGCTCATTATGGCCATTACGCAATCCTCTGGAAGTAGCTTCTGAATTCTATTGGCGAAAGAATCGACTGTTACGTACGTTTTCAAAAACCCCTGACAGATCTTTTCCAAACAGGTGATTTACCGTATCTGTACTATGGATCCACACCGCAAAAATGTCCCAATCATTTGTCCTTCTAAGAATTTCCTCTGCCATTCTAACCTTTTCCCTGTCGTGTCTTCTCACGGTTGAAAAGAGGATTTCTGACTTCTCCACGTCCCCAATTACCTTTGAGTAGGGGTACTTGTCCAATATTTCGAAGTCCATTTGCCAGTTGTAGGCTGGGAAATCTATCACTATGGATTTAAATGAGTTAAAAATGGCTGGAGACGCAAGATCTGACTTGTTCACCCACCTTCTCTTCACAAGCTTGCCCAACCCAAGCCCCCTCAGGAACTTCAGGTTTCTCTTTACCTACCTGAATCCAGAAGTAGTTGTAGACACTGAGAAAGAGGGACCAGATGATTGCGTCACTAGGATAATTGCGAAGCTTCGTAAGCTGGGCTATATAAAAAGTTAAGAGATTTACATCGCTCTTTTGAGTAGTTTCTCATCCAAGCATCCTACTCTTTTTATGAATTTTACTATTTTTTAGGAGTGTAAATTTCAACTCCATTTATCTCCTCAGCCTGCTTAGCAATTAAGATCTTACGGCATTCCAATCCCTCTGTCTTTGCCATGAATCTTGCCACATCATTCCTATCCGCGGGGCCGTACTTTACTTCAATCACAGCTATTAACCTTTTTCCTCTCATTAGAACTCCGTCAAACTCTGGTTCAAATGTTTTCTGAACCTGACACCCTAACATTTCTGCAAAAAGCTTGACTACAAAATCTTCGTAGTAAAATGGCAACTTTTCTTTCGCCCTGTCTATGAGCATGTCTAGAGGCAACTGCATCTCGTAAAAGCCATATCTTGCGTCTAAATAATGAAAAAGATCCAGAAGAGGGGACTCTATCTTATATATGTGCCTTCTCTTTCCATAGACCTTTATCTTCTCAGCTATCCCCATCTCAACCAAATTTGAAATGTACTTCTTGACATCTTGGGACTTAAGAGGGGTAGTAAGCAGGCCTGATACGTAGTTTGCCACCTTGCTAGGAGTATTACAGCCATCTCCGAGAGCTTTTAGGATAGCCTCATATCTTTCAGTTAGCTCCTTATCCTCCTCTTGGAAGACCTCTCCAATAAGACTTCTTGCATTATACTTGATAGCCTGAATTATTTGCCTTAAGATCTCCTCTTTCTCTCCTTTAAGGTCGACAAATTCCAGAATCCAAGGATCTCTCATAAGAGAGGAAAGTTGAAGAGCTTCATATGGAGGGAGCTTATTTGAAAGCTCAGTTGATATGTCGAGAGGTTTTATCAAACCTATCTGAATTGGTTTTAGGAGCCCTAGTAAAGGACTGCGCTTTGAAAGTATTTTTTTGACACCTGGATGCTTGAGCCAACTAATACCAACTTTGCGCTTGATCTTGGCTTTATATATTGCAGAAAGTCAAGGAAATCCTCTGGAAGTCTCTGAAATTCGTCTATAATTATCACATTTTCCTTTTCCATTAAGTGCGTTAACCTCTCGATGAACACATTGTAGGGAATCGGTTCGACCACAACTTCCCCTTTTCTTTCGAGAAATACCTTCCTTGTCCTTGCAACAAAGAAATAGAAGTCATATTCGAGCATATTCCTTACTAAGAAGGTCTTTCCTGTTTTCCTTCTTCCAAATAACAGGATCCACCCCTCGACCGTTCTATCATCTCTTTTTCAGATCTGGGAATTATAAGACCCATACTCATAAGTCCCATACTTATAAGTCCTATATAAGCCTTCAACTCATTTGTTTAAACAGAGCGTATATCCGGTAAGTAGCCTATGAGTTTTTTCGGAAGATGGATCCAATTTTGTTTTAAGGATCTTTAATGCCAATTTCGTCCTTAATCCATTAGATTCGTCGATCTGAAACTCCCTTAAGGGTTTGTTTTGAACACTTGTAAATCATCGATGCGATATAAATCAGGAAAAATGCTTCTTAAGAGGATAAGTTCTTGAAAGCAGTACTCATTATAACCT
>JAVCBX010000200.1:0-8160 GCA_037917635.1 Thermoproteota archaeon
ATTCGATTCTGATTCCACCTGGCTACGGTCATGTAACGGTAAATCCATCTGATGAGATGCTCTTAATGGGCAATTTGATATCAACTAAGTGTAAATCGATTTATGAGCCTTTCCTCAAGCTTAGAGGAGCTGCCATCTATTTGACTGAGAAGGGTTTCATCCAGAATCCTTCATATAAGGAAGTTTCAAACCCTAGAATTGTTGAAGCCAAATCCTTAGGATTCTTGGAGGAAGAAGGGCATTTATACGATCTGTTTGTGGAAGATCAGGCCAAGTTCCTCTTCCTATCGAAACCATCCATGCTCATAGTGCCTTGAAATGGTACATAATAATAGAATTCTTACACAGTTCGAGTGCTAGTTTTCGACAATTATCCCTTTTGATCTAAAGCCTTTAACTCTTCAGATGGTGCGTGCTATTTAGAAGGGCTCGATTTTTAGCTATTCGAATCTCTGATCTATTCTAAGAAGATCGTGAAGGTAGAGGATTTAAATAAGGCGTTTAGCCCTATTGTTAGGTAGAGGGCTTGGCTTTGGAGAAGCTTAAACGCGAGTTTATAGAGCTGCTGGAGAAGGATATAGAGTTTAGATACACGGTTGCAGGATACCTGGGGCTATCGGAGATCCTAAAGAGGCTTGACAGGCTTGAAGAGGGACAGAACAAATTGTGGGAGAATCAGAACAGGCTTTGGGAGGAGGTAAGATCCCTTAGAGAGGGTCAAAACAAGCTTTGGGAGGAAGTTAGGGCTCTGAGAGAGGGTCAAAACAAGCTTTGGGAGAATCAGAACAGGCTTTGGGAAGAAGTTAAGGCTCTTAGAGAGGGACAGAACAGGCTTTGGGAAGAAGTTAAGGCTCTTAGAGTTGAGTATGGTAGATTAAGGGGTTACATGATTTCCGGGTTTAGGGATTTGAGGAGGGCCTTGGGCGTTTCCTTTGAGGAACATGCAGCATCATTCCTCGAGGTAATGTTGCAGGAGATGGGATATTCAAAGGCAAAGGTAGAGAAGAAGTATCTGGTTGAGGATGGCAAAGTCGTTGAGATAAACATGTTTTGCGAGGATCCTCTCGTTGTGGGTGAGGCGACTACGATGGTAGCCTCTGCTGAAGATGCTGAGAACGAGGTAAAGAAGCTCCTAAGGAGGAAAGAACTTACCGAAAGGATATATGGGAAGAAGACCCTCATGGTCATACTGTCGGTGGCAAGGGCTATGCCTCGGGCACACGAAGTCTTAAGGACCCTATCTGAGAAGCATGGAATAAAGCTGATTCTAGGAAAGGAGATCGAGGAATACCTGGCAGTATAACAAAAAAGGGTTCAGCGGATGTCCGCTTTGGTGAGCGGACATCCGCCTGGGACACACTAACCTCAGCTCCCTCGGGGGCTATCGGAGGCATATCATCGATCTCGCCCCTTTCGGGGCAACCCCGATCCTGAGAAGGAGCGGGAGGATATATGATCTGTTTGTTGGAGATCCAAAATGAATTCGTCTCTCTTTCCAGACCTTCCATTCTCTTGTGAAGGGAGTTCTACGGAACCATTGTAGGGGCTTAGATATGCCCAAATCTGCCTTCCAAGGAGCATTACACTTACCTTTCTTTTTTCTATTCCTTGGTTCAAGTTCGTGAAAATTTTTCTCTACAAAAGTCAATTTTTTAAGAGATACTTCCAACCCTAACCAGGATGAAGGTTGAAGGCGTTATCCTTGCAGGAGGTAAGGGCCTTCGCCTCAGGCCATTAACATATTACTTCCAGAAGTGCATGATACCCGTAGGGTCATCTCAAAAACCCTTGCTTGAGTACGTGATTAGATTAATGAGGTATCATGGGATCAAGGACATCTTAGTGCTTGTAGGTTATAAGCGCGAACAAATAATAAACTACTTTGGAGATGGCTCCCGGTTCGGAGTCAACATAAAGTACGTAATTGATAGGCCGGGCTACGAGGGAACTGCTGGGTGCTTGCTGAATGCGTATGAACAAGGGTTGATAGGAAAGAAGGAAAGTCTCCTCGTGTATTATGGGGACATACTCTCCAACATCAATCTTAGGGATTTGATTAAATTTCACGAGGAGAAAAAAGCTACTGCAACACTCGCCATGGCCCTAGGCTACAAGATAAGAGTAGGAACTGCTAAGCTAGATGAAGATGGAAGAGTGCTAAGCTTCATCGAAAAACCTGAGCTAGAGAGGCCTGTTTCAATAGGGGTGCTAGTGTTGGAGGTGGTTGAGGAGCTCAGAGGATTGAAAAGGAAAGGAGAAATTGATCTTATGAGTGATTTGATCCCTAAACTCATAGAACTGGGGTATCCTGTTTACGGATACCTAACTAGGGATTTCTGGTACGACGTGGGCTCAACTGAAAGGTACGAAAAACTCTCAAATCAGACCGTTGACAAGTTGCTGGGCTTTTTAATAGACTAAAGCTTGATCTAAGCCGAGCTAGACCATCGACAGGCTGCGAGATGTGTCATGGAGCACGCTTGTGGTGATCAAGATGGAAGAAAGTTTGTTAGAGGAGATCTGCAGAAGACTGTTAAATTATGATGCTGGAACCCTGAAGATTTGCCTTTCAACGTAGATGTCCTAGTCTTCAACATTAATGAGGCTTTAAAGCCAGAGCCTTGAGAGGAATATTGGGCTCATTCAAGGTACTGTACGGCGATGGAAAATTCCTCCTCAGGTATGCTGAGAGGCTAGGTGACCCTACTTTTGAGGAGGCAAGGTCCTCTTTAAGGGTTGCTTCATCCATGCTCAAGCTTGCCCTTGAAACAGTTAACCCCTCTAGATAGGGACAGACTCATCAGAAAAGCTTTTGATAGCCTCTTCCATGCTGCTAGAATAGCCTCAATGGTTTACATCTCAACAGAGGTTAGCAGGTGGGGCCCAATTAGAAGAGAGTTCCCAGAACCCTATAAAAGCAGGTTTGAGGGCTTCATCAACACGCTTCACATAAAATATTTCTACAACGGAGAATATCTAAAGGAAAAGGCTAAGGAGGAATTTAACCGCTGATATGAGGAGATAGAGAATTTCATAGGGGAATTGGAGTTCGAGACTGAAAGAAAGGAAGGGCTTAGAGAAGATTGAATAGCGCTACTTTGAGATGATGCGTGTAGAGAAAGATATGGTACTCCCAGCTATCGCTAACTCGACAAAAAGCGCGCGAAGTTAAGTACATGAATAAGCTTAAGATAGCTACTCCACAAAATCTGGCTACACTCATGAGGAATGGACCTTGAAATTCTTGTGTGGATTAAGCGCGTGGCTTGTCAGAGGACCACCTCAAAAGAGGTTATTTTTCTTCTTTTTCTTTCTCTTCTTCCTTTATCTCCTCTAGCTCTTTCTCAAGCTCCTTTTCGAGTTCTTCTATTGGCAGAGGAGGCGGTGTTGTTGCTAATGTATAGCCTATCCATCCCAGAATGCCAAATACACCGAGTACAGCTACAGTACCCGTCAATTTTAACACCAACATGGCTATTTCTGCGCTAGCTAGAAACACAGCATAAACATAGACCACGCAGACCATTATAGAGGCTAGGAGAATTAAGCCGCCTATCACTTGATCCCTACTCATTTAGATCCCTATTCGCAATGCCTTAAATAATAAAAAATTTGATCGCATAACTTTTAAACAGCGCAACACATGGACTTACACGTACGAGAGGGATATTATTCATTCATTGAGGGGCTTCTGAACGTGGCGTTGCAAACTTCGTCAGAAGGCAACCAATCATAAAGGGTTTAAATGTACAAGGGTAATGAGGTAGCCAGCTTGGAAGCAAGGCTTCTCAAAGTGATTGGGAAAGTCCAGAGGGTGGGTTTCAGGAGATATGCGCTTGAATTGGCCCAAGAATTTGGTTTAGCTGGTTACGCGAAGAACCTGCCTGATGGATCGGTCCAGATAGCCGTTCAAGGAGAGAAAGATGATATATCGAAGTTCCTTGAGCTCTTGAAAACTCCTCCTCTTGGAGAGGTAAAGGAAATTAGGGAGGAGAAGATCCCAGTAGATCCAAGCATCAGGGAGTTTAGGATAGTCTATGGAGAGCTAGGGGAGGAGCTACAAGAAGGATTTGGGGCCATGCAAGCAGCTTTTATGAAGTATTGGGAGGAGTTCAGGGATTTCAGGGATGAGTCCCTTAAGCTGGGAAGGGAGACATTGAGCGAGATTAAAGGGCTCAAGAAAGATCTGAAAGCAATTCTTGATGAGAGGTTAGCAAGGATGGAGAAGGACATAGCGGAGATGAAGGCTAAGCTCGGACTAATCTGAAAAGAGCTCCCAAGAAGCTAGGGATAAACATCTCCGAGGTTTTGAGGAGGGCTCTTGAGGAGGAGATTAGGAAGAGGCTTGAGGGGCTAAGCGATGCTCTAAACAAGATAGACATTAATAGGGTAGTAAAGGGGATCAGGGAGGATAGGGAAAGCAGGTGAAGTCATTGAGCACGTTCCTTTTTGATACGCGCGCACAGGAAGCTAATTCACATCTTTTCCCATGTGGGGTTCGGAACCATCCATTGAGAGTACATGATAGTCAATAATGGGGGGACTGGACTTTTAGGAGGGCCCGTCCTAGGGGATCTCGAACTCACGTTAGAAACTACCTAAAAAATACCTCAGGAAGCTCTTCAATCACCTTTTCCTGGAAACCGACCCGATCACAGGCGAACCTTCAGACCCCCTGGACCTAGATGACAGGAAGATAGCGTTCTTTTCTGCATCTGGGAAGAGGATTTTCATCTGCTCTCGCATGCTAATTAAAAAGGCAACCGTAAGAACAGCCAACCTTCTTTTTTTGCGTTTTCTACGACTTTCAGCTTTTGCAACCTCTCCTCGTTGAAAGGTTGTGTTGGAATCTTCTAGGGAGTTCCCTAGTAGTGAGCCCCCTCCTCAGGGGGGTAACCCTCAGTACCAGGAAGGGATGTAATCAGCTTCACCCCTTCCTTAATTAACATCATTAGCATCCCTTTCTTAAGTAGCGACCTAATGTTCATTAAAGTCCGATGAGAGTCTTCTAAGGGGTATATCCCCAACATGTACCATCCCCACCCTGGATGGGTCCATGCACCAATGAGCCCTGACCAATCCTCGGAAGACCTCGGGGGTGCCCCGAGAGAGGCATCCAGCTGTGGATGGATCCTCCGTACAAGCTCCCTTGCAGACATATATATCCAGAACCTGCCCCGAGGGTAGAGCGCGTGCCGCGCCGCGGTCTTGTGAGTCATTTATGAGTCAAATGACTCATTGATATGAGTCGTAAATGGGGATTATCCCGATACCCAACCCTTCTCCCTAGGGAGGAGAGTCCCTCCAAGGGGGCTACCCTCCTATATCCCCTGATATCCAGCCCTAGTACTGGCAGGGTACCCTAGACTCTAGGGTTCCTTCCTACCTATACCCTAGGGTTGGGGTCAGGCCTAGGTCATGAAAGCGCTATTTTAACGCCAGACATAGCCGTTGCAAGCGTATACTTGAGACAAACTCTAAACCTAAAGTTCTTCGACTCCACTACGCAGCAACAGCTCTAAACTTAGATGGAAAGATAATTTCCTTCGACAAGGCTTACGATAAAGTGCCGGGCCTGACACGCATTGAACCAGAAATCATCTAGAAAAAAGAGAAAGGAGAGCTTACAAGATGTCAAGCGAGAAGTTAGTGAAGATCATCTAGGATCCAGCAGTTCTCGAAAATTCTCACACGACCAAAGAACCTCAAACCATTTATTCGTTTTCCAGATCGAATTGCAGTCTGTATCGTCTCTGTTTAGATCTATTTCCCTTTTCTCTTCCTCGTATTTAAGGTGCAATACCCTCGCATTTTTAATAGTATTTTCAGCGCGTTCTTATCAATGTTAGTGCTCTAAGCTTGTTTCATGATTTATTCCTTAACCATTTGGTTTTTTCCAAAAACCAAAAAATTGGAGGCACATTAATCTTTTAAAATTTTAAGTCCCCCTTTCAAGGGGGTTCTTTGTGACCCCTGATTACATCGTAAATATAATGCCTCCCCGAGAGCGAAGGGCTGCCCTCGCCATTTCCTGCATGGAAACAGGAATGGCGAGCTCCGGCCCGGAACTCTTGGGGAGGAAATGCACTCTGGCCCTACGGGGCACATCGCACACGGACTTACATGTACGAGAGGAATATTGTTCATTCATTGAGAAGGCTTCTGAACGTGGCGTTGCAAACTTCGTCGGAGGTGAACCAACTATAAAGGGCTCTGGATGTTCGAGATCAATAGGGTAGCTGGTTTGGAAGCCCGACTCCTTAAGGTGATTGGAAGGATCCAAAGGGTTGGTTTCAGGAGATATGCTTTGGATCTGGCCCAGGAACTAGGCTTAGCTGGCTACGCGAAGAACCTGCCAGATGGATCAGTACAAGTTTTAGTGCAGGGAAAAAGGGAGCCTTTAAGCAGGTTCATCGAGCTGATCAAGAGCCCTCCCCTGGGTTTGGTCAGGGAGGTCAGGATTGAGAAGGTTCCGGTGGATACGAGCATCAAGGAGTTTAGGATAGTTTATGGGGAGCTTGAGGAGGAGCTTCAAGAGGGGTTCGGGGTGATGCAAGCGGCGTTCATGCAATACTGGGGCGAGTTCAGGAGCTATAGGGACGAATTCAGGGAATTTGCAAGGAGGACCGACGAGAACTTCAGGTTGCTGATGGAGAAGTACGGGGAGATCTCTGAGAAACTGGCAGAAATACTTGAGACGCTGATAAGGGAGTCAAATGAGACGAGAAGGATGCTCAATGAGAGTCTGAGAGCGTTGAGGGAGGCATTAGAGAGGCTGAGCAAGTAGGAAGGAAGTGGATCATGAGAACATGCAAAATTTCTCATTCGCTTAATCTTGATGCAGAGAGAAAACTCTGGAGAGGAGAGCTTACAAGATGTCAAGCGAGAAGTTTTACGAGGCATGGAGCGAGGTCTTATCCCTGAGCCTAGAGATCCTGAGGTTCACTGGGCTTCACGGTATGAACAGGCCTTCTGAAGGAACTGAGAAGAAATCCTGCGTTAAGAATAGGGTTTAAATCCTTGGACGCGATGGTTGTTATGCATCCGTACTCCGGGTGAAAAGCTTGGACAAAAGCGTTACAGAAGGTCAACTGAAGGTTATAATAGAAAAGCTGGATGCTATAAGGCTTGAGCTCCTAAGGATAAGGTCGATTCTCTTGCCAGAAAAGGAGGCTAGTGAGGAAGAGAGGAAGGAGATAGAAGGGGGTCTTAGCACAGATCTTGAAGATTTGATCAAAGGGCTGTCTAAAGTCGATCGTTTAAGGTAGCGCTATGAAACCTAAGCAAGTTCGGAAAATAGCCGTACTTCCAGCTCATAAGGAGGAAAGAAGGAACCATAGCTAATGTAATAATAAAGACGCAGAAATATGTGGATGATGGGTGGGCTAATGCTTGAGGAGCTTATAAGGCGATTGGAGGAAGCCTCGGAGGATTTAAAGCGTGTCATTGGGGAGGCTTTTGCCGGCTTGCTGCTTTTCGGAAGCTACGCTAGGGGTGAGGCTTCTAAGGGAAGCGATGTCGACGTCCTCGTGGTGATGAGGGGTCTAAGAGATTTAAGGGTCAGAGGGGATGTTTACAGCGTCCTAGCAAGGCATGTCGGGAGACCTCTTACGCTGGTGGATGTGAACTTGGCTGACCTCTCAAGGGAGGACTTGGAGGTCACTCCTCTGCTTCTTAATGCCCTTTACGACGGAATCATAGTATACGATGAGTCTGGAATTCTTAAAAAATTGAAGTCGAAGATCTACGAGCTTGTCAAAAGGGCTGGACTTGTAAGATATAAGACACCTGACGGAAAATATGGCTGGAAGAGGTTTGATGATAAACCCATCGAGGTTATGGAGGTTTGAGGCTTAATCCAAAAAGAGAGGTGTCTTATAGAGCCGAGCTTGCCACTCGATACTTGATAGAGGCTGAGGAAGCCTTTAGGCGAAAGGATTACAGGGCAACAGTAGCTTCATCCCAGCTCAGCGCTGAGAACTCGGCTAAGGCAGTTATAGCGCTATTTAGGACGCCAAGCTGGAGTCACGACCCATCCTACGAGCTATTAGAAGTTCTGTCGATGTTACCATCCAATCTGAGGGGATCAGCCGAGGAGCTTGCCGATATCACTAGGAGGCTTGCACCGGAGCACGGAAGGGTGACATATGGCGAACCTCT
>JAVCBX010000086.1:0-8141 GCA_037917635.1 Thermoproteota archaeon
CAATAGCCTCTTCAACAGAGACTAAGGGTTTTGATTCCTTCCTAGGCTTTGGAGAGATGAAGAGGAGGGTCGAGTACGATGGAAGAGTTGTGGAACTACAACAGGAGGAGGTTGCGGAAATCCTGAGGGAGATGGAAGGGACCTTGATCAGTTACGCGATGACGCCAGTTGACCTCACCATCCTGAAGGCCCTAGTAAGAACCTCAATTTTCAACACAGAGGGCTCGGAGCTGGTTCAGGAGGGAACTTACGTTGGAGCTCTAGCTACGGTAAGCTCTAGGGCTGAGAATCAGAAGCCAATTCAGTATACTAGATATCAGTTACTGAGAAGCTTAAGCGGGTTCAATCCAACATCTTTGGTTAAAGAGATTTCAGAGGAGCTGAGGAAGCTCTCAAAGGATCAAGTTAAGCTTGAGTCTGGGGAATACATGGCAGTACTCTCTCCGGCCGTAGTAAAGGAACTTTTAAGCTACGCCTTTGTGAACTCACTTTGTGCTGATCAGGTCATTTCTGGAGTCTCTCCCCTCGCAGAAAAGTTGGGTGAAGAGATTGCATCCAAGGAGATAACCATATGGGACGATTCAACGCTTGAAGGAGGCCTTTACACCTTTGCTTTTGACGATGAGGGAGTTCCATCATCAAGGACGTTCCTAATAGAGGAAGGAGTCCTTAAGGGCTTCATGTACGACTCGATAACGGCGAGACTTAGGGGATTCAGGAGCACAAGCAACTGTGCAAGGTGGGAAAGCCCCTACTGGGATGAGTTCTACGCTCGATCTTATAAGTGCAGGCCAAGAGTTTGGATGAGCAATTTGGTGATAAAGCCGGGGAGCGGAGATGTTGAGGACCTGATCTCGGAGATGGAGAGCGGGATATATTGCCTAGAGGTCTTCAGCGGATTCACCATGAGTCCTTCTGGGGACTTCAGCCTTCCAGTTCTTCACGGTTACAAGGTAGAGGGCGGGGAAATAGTTGGACCCCTTAAGGGGGTTTCGATCAAGGGGAATGCGTTTGAATTGCTTAAACAGGTAATCAGGGTGGGAGAAGAGCTATCCATAGAGGTTCCAAGCAATTCTTCTGGCTCGGTAGTTTCGCCTCCTGTTCTTTTGAGAAAAATTGAGGCTGTAAGGACCTGATTTGGTCATAAATTCTGCCATCCTAAGAATCAAACGCTCAGTTCGAAGAGGACAGAGCCTCCCTTAGTTATTGGAGGCCCTGGATCTGGGCACCTTAAATGGCCGATCCTTCCCTCTCCTATGCCTATCTCCTCTGGAGAGTGCTCATGAGCTAGGGCCCAAAGGAAGTGAGAGATGGCTACCAACGCGTGTATGCAAATGTCGCATTTTTGTCCTTTCTTAACGAAGAAATCCTCGAACTCGAACTCATCTCCCTCTGAGAAGACAGGACAGTACCCATCCACCTTAACAACCTTTACTCTAACCTTCATAAGATTATAAAGCTCTTAAAAAGAAAAAAAGAAGAGAGTCTAGGTCTCCTCTCCCTCGGCTCTCTTCTTAAGCTCAGATATCTTCTTCTCAATCTCGTTTAACATCTCCTGATATTCCTTGAGAAGGAGCTCTCTCACTTCTGGTTCAGCATATCCTAGGGTCCCTATTTCCTCTATCTTCCTAAGGATTCTCTCTTTTTCCTTCTCAAGCGTGGCTACGTCGTACTTGTTTAGATAGAACCTCATGGCCTCGTTCATCACCTCTCCAACTGTTAGGCCCCTTCTATCAGCTATCTCCTTAATTCTAGTGTAAAGGGACCGGTCAAGGTTCCTAATGGGAATGGGCCTCCTTATCCATTCCTCCTCTATTCTGGGTCCGATCGCAACCAGCGTTCTTGGGCCTATCATGGCACCTTTAATCGCCTCTCTCATTGTTTTCTCGACCATCGTCCCTATCTTTCTGCTCAGCTCTTCTGCTATTTCCTCCAACTTTCTCTCAAGTTCCTCTATCCTCCTTTCCAGCTCCTCATCCCTCAATTTCCTATCACCGATATACTGTATATCGTTATACGTATACTTAAATTTTTCCTTCGATCGACCACGTTCCTTATTAAGACCCTTGCCATCATCCTGGCTTTAGATTTGCTCAATTTTGTCCTTAATCATCGGATTCATCAAAATCTTATAGGTTCGCTTTTTATACTCTCAATTAATCGTTCCAGCAATTTTTGGGATCATTCAACAACGTTATCAGTTTTCCTTTCCCTAGCATGAATAAGGTGATGCTAATGATGGAGATGCTACCTTCCCTGTTCTGACTCATTTTTATATTCTACTTGCTGATGGCTCCGCAACTTCAGCACAGAGCTCTCTTAATGTCTAGAGGAAAAATCTTGAGGATGCTTGCAGGGAGAAGAGGTTCTAGCGTAATAACCTTGTGTCATAGACGGAGAGCATAGGGCTTTTTGGCATACCTTTCTATCGCTACATAGACATAGATGACTCTGAAAAGGTTTTGAGGGCAATAAGGGCAACTCCAAAGGACAGACCTATAGATCTAATCATTCACACCCCTGGCGGACTTGTGATAGCAGCAACTCAAATAGCAAAAGCCATAAGAGAACATCCAGCCAAAACGACTGTGATAGTGCCCCCACTACGCCATGAGCGGAGGAACCTTAATTGCCCTAGCGGCTGACGAGATTCTAATGGATAGGAACGCAGTTTTGGGACCAATCGATCCACAGCTTGGAAGATATCCGGCCCCGTCCATACTTAAGGCCGTAAAACATAAGAGTCCAGACAAGATAGATGATGAAACCCTTATAATGGCAGATATGGCGGAAAAGGCAATAAGGCAGGTTAGAGATTTCGTTATCTGGCTTCTAGAAGATAAAATGGGCAAGGAAAAGGCTGAAAAGATCGCTAAGATGCTTACTGAAGGTACGTGGACTCACGATTACCCAATAACTTATAATAAGGCAAAGGAACTAGGTCTGCCCGTCAACGATAAGGTTCCTCCAGAAGTGTATGCGTTGATGGAGCTCTATCCTCAGCTGCTGGTTAGGAGGATTCCTACTGTAGAGTTCATGCCAGCACCTAGGGCTACTAGGAAAGAAAGCAGCTCAGTACAGACTATTTGGGGCTGAGAAGCTTCTCGAGCACTTCGTAAACCTCGTCCCTCAGAGGCGGTTTTAGGGCTTCCCTCTTACCATCCTTTATTATCCAGACTCCGCTTCCTTCCTTCACCCTTCCAATTATTTCAGACCTTATACCTTCCTTCTTAAGGGCTTGAACAGCTTTCTCCGCCTCATCTTCTCTTACAGCTGCAAGCAAGGAGCCAGAAGATAAGATGTTAAGTGGATTTAGGCCCAAGTGAGAGCAAATTCTTCTAGTCTCATCCCTTATCGGTATTAAATCGAGATCAACCTCGATTGAAACCTTTGAGGCGAATGCCATTTCCCAAAGACCACTTGAAATTCCTCCTTCTGTGGGATCGTGCAAAGAGTGAACTTCGCACGACTCCATCAGGACCATCGCCTCTTTAACTACGCTTATCTCATACATCATGGCCTTGGCCTTCTCAACTAGCTCTTTTCCAAGGACTTCGGTCAGATCTTCTTCCAACTCCGATGCCAACACCGCAGTTCCTTCTATTCCAGCTCCCTTGGTGAGGATTATCGAGTCACCAGGTCTAGCGCCAGAGGTGGAAACGTACCTATCCTTTGGAGCCTCTCCCACCATAAAGCCGGTAATTATCGGCCTTTTAAGGCCAGCGCTTATTTCTGTGTGCCCCCCTATCAGAGCAACGTTTAGCTCCTTGCAGGCCCTATCCACCTGCTCTAGTATGTCCCTAACGAAACCCTCATCGCATCCCTCAGGAAGCAGGACCACGCACAGAAACCAGGATGGCTTGACTCCGCAAGAAGCAACATCGTTCGCATTTATGTGGACTGAAAGCCAGCCTATTTCCTTGGTTGTTGCTGTAATGGGATCAGTAGCCACAACGAGTACCCTATCCTTGAAATCAATTATTGCAGCGTCTTCCCCAATCGACGGTCCAACTAACACCCTTTCATCACGAATTCCAAGCCTTTTGAAGACTAACTCATTTAAGTACTTGTATGGAAGCTTTCCTGGTAGAAATTTGACCATTGAAGCTCACCCACCAATTAAATTGTCGTTACATTAAGAGGTTTTTCGCGTTCGTTTAAGAGACCTTGAGAAAGAGGGTCCGAGATAAATGTGCAAATTTACCCGATCTTTGACCAGGCTAGTGTCTATCACCACTCCTCCATGGCTTCTGTTTTCCTTCTAACTTCATCTCCGTCATCAGCAAATCTCCAGATCCCTTCTCCAGGCCTGATAATTTCGATCTTAAGTTCATCCATCATCTTATCACTTAGTATGACTTCGCTCTCCCCAGGAGTGATAACTGCGGCCGCCAGCTTCGGACCCACAACCTTATCCTCAGTTAGTACTGACACTTTGAGCATTCCTCTAATTACATAGGTCCTAATTTTGGAACCTCCAACTCCAACGTACTCCTCGACTTCCGCATCCTTTGGCAATCTCGGGTACAAGTTTAGCCTCTCCGCAACCCTTACTGGAAGGACAACTTCCGGTCCCTCCGACTCAAAGCCAGAGTTGGCTAGAGCGGAAGTAACTATCTCTTTCTCTCCGACCTCGAGTTTTACCCTAACCCTTACGACCATGTTCTTGCATCCTCTCTGTCTTCCTGAACTTCCCGATTTTCTTAGGCTTTCTCACTTTCTTAAACTTTCCAACGCGCTTCATCGTGAAATTAGCTGGGAACGAGTTTATAAATGTGATTTTTCTCAAAGGCTTCGACTCCTAATCTGACGAGAGCGAGGTTATAGATTAAAACCGAAAAGGATTGGATCTACCTTTTTACATCAAGGAAAAGAAGGCTTCTTCTGTCCCAGATCTGCCTTGATGATTGAGGACTGGAAGTTATCCTTCTTAATACTATTAATGAATTTGATAAAACTTTCGTTCTAAGTTCAAATCCGTTACTCGATTCGGGCATAAAGGATCTTTACGGAATTTAATCAATTGATTTTTTGGGAATCATATAAAAATAATTTTAACCTTTTTTTTGGGTCACGTAGATCAAAGAACGATTGTTAGGAGTCAAAGAAGGTGCATTGCATGCTAATAGAAGCCGTTTTCTTCGTCCTCTTCTCGATAATGACCATCTACGCCGTTAGACACTATAGATTCACTTGGAACAGGCTATTTGGAAAGCAAAGGAGGGCATATCAGGAGCTAGCTGGCTATTACCTTCCAAGCGTGAGCATAATAGTTCCGATGCACAACGAGGAGGCAGTCGCAGCAAACATCCTACAAAGGCTAGTTGAAATGGATTATCCAAAGGAAAACGGGATGTACGAGGTCATTGCTCTCAATGATTGCTCCACCGATCGCACAGGAGAGATAATAGACGAGTTCGCAGATAAATATCCCTTCATAAAAGCCGTTCACAGGACTGAGAACGGGGGGAATGGAAAACCAGAAGCGATGAACGTAGCTCTCAGGTTTGCGAGCAATGAGATAATAATAACGTTCGATGCGGACTACCTCCCTCCCAGGGACTGCATAAAGAGGCTTGTGGCCCCCTTCTATGATCCAGAAGTGGGCGCTGTCATGGGCAGAGTTGTACCTCTGAACACGCCAGAGAGCCTTACGACGAGGCTGCTGGACCTTGAGAGGGCAGCGGGATATCAAGTTGACCAGCAAGCAAGTTATAATCTCGACCTCACCCCTCTTTACGGAGGCACTGTCGGAGGCTTTAGGAGGGACGTCTTGAAAAGGATTGGAGGCTGGGACGAAACTAAACTTGCGGAAGACACCGATCTATCCTTTAAGGTCTTTTTGGCAGGGTGGAAATTGGTTTACATAAATGCAGCTGAGGCCTACGAGGAAGTAGTCCCAACTTGGGAGCAGAGGAGCAGGCAGCTAAGGAGGTGGGCAATAGGTCATGATCAGTGCCTTTTCGAGCACCTAATTCCCCTCATTAGGTCGCCATTCCTCGGCTTTTGGCAAAAGGTCAATGGAGTCCTTCTACTAGGAACTTTTGTGCTTCCATTCCTAGTGTTCTTAGGCTGGATATTGGGCCTAATATCTTACCTTTTCATACCTCAGCCTTGGGCTTCCCTGTTCCTTGCAATACCCCTTAGCATGACTTACTCGAACCTTGGAAACTTTGCTATGCTTAACGAGGTTGCTGCAAGCTCGTACCTGGATGGGAGGAAGAGGGCAGTATGGCTCATACCCCTCATGCTTCTCCTAATAGTCCACAACGTTTGGATCTGCAGTTTGGCATTCTTCGAAGCAATCCTGCTTCACTTGAAGTATAGAAAGGTAAAGAAAAACTGGCACAAAACCTCAAGGGTTGGAAAGGGATTCTTCCACTACAACAACCTCAAGAACAATATGTTAAGGAACAACTGGCACAAGACTCAGCACAACGGAAATGGCCTTAGGTACCTAAATGGGGGGAGGGTGAGATGGTCGGCTACGTGATACTTCTTGCCCTCTTCTTATCCGTCGCTTCTTTCCCCTTCATACTGGGACTTATAGAAGAGAAGAGGCCATCAGATCAAGGCCCTCTATTCATAGACCTCGATAGGAGGATAAGAGAAGATGAAGAAGCGGCCGAGCTCAGGGAGAAGATAAAGCCAGCTGTTGAGCTTTCTATAATAGCAAGGGATGGCGGGATGCCATTTGACCTTAAAGGTAAGAGGATAAGGTATCACCCCGATCTAGGTAAATTCAGGCTGATATACGGGAACGCCAGGCTCGAGCCCCACCAAGAGGTTAGTGAGCTCCTGATAGTTCTGGGGGATCTGAAGGTTGGTGAAGGTTGTAAGCTCCATGGTGGGGCATATTCAACTGGAAGGATTATCCTAGAGAAAAATTGCAAGGCAAGCTTCTTGATATCAGACTCTGACATATTCTTAGGCGAGAACTGCTCAGTTGAGAGGTGGATTAACGCCAAGGGAATGGCCGTGCTTTCGAGGAGGTGCAGAGTAAGGAAGGTGACCTCAGGCTCCACAGTAAAGGTTTCTGAGGGCTGCATGCTTGGAGAAGTGGCTTCAAAGCTTGGTTTAGAGACCGTTAGCTCTTAAAGGAGTTGATGATGGTTGATGATGAAGGAAGTTAAATGGACGCCCGAGATCGACAATTTCATTAGACAAAGATTCAACGAGCTAACCCTCGAGAGGCTTAGGGATGAGATATTCTTGAGGTTTAGGAAAGAAGTCCCTGAGCTTCTGATCCTGCACAGGGCTGAAGAGCTTGGCCTAATAGGGGCTGCCATCAAAGACTTGGAGAGGAAAAAGAAGCCTTCTTATCTGAAGTCTCAGAAAGTTTGGCTTCAAAGGGCAGAAACGGTGAGGATAAAGGGCGATGTGAGGGTACCCGCTGGCGAGTTCGTTCCTTACAACCTGATAGTGCTCGGAAACTTCTACATCGGGGGTGACGTTGCAATAAGGGGAGGAGTTCACGTGAAGGGAGAGGCAGTTATAGGGCCGAGAAACGGTATAGGAAAGTCCATGGTGGTTGAGAAGGACCTTGTCATAGGGCAGGAGACCATGATAGGGAACTGCGTCGATGCGGGAGGTTACGCGTTCATATCAAGGGGGGTTGTGATAGGGATAGAAAGGGGAGGGGGCGGATTAGTTTCAGGCAGGGCCATATTCATGGAACCTGGTGTTGTTGTGAGGGGAAAGATATACGCCAAAGAGGGGGTCAGGCTAGTTGACTCCATAGAGAACTTCCTTCCCGATAGGCTTAGGGTGTAAACGGGTTGAAAGAAGGAAGTGAGGAGCTGAAAAGGGCCTTCTGGGCTCCAGGCCTTCAAAAATCCCATTTCATACTTGGCCTCGTCATTTCCTCCGTCTCGGTGTACTTGGTTGGAACTAACTTCTTGGGATATTGGTGGTTTCAAGCCAGGATTATAGCTAGGCTCTTGGACATGGCCCATGTTCCCTACACGCTGTTCGATATGGGGAGAACAAGGTCCCTTTTCGAGATTTTTCCATTGAAGTACACTTCTGGTGGCCCAACTTTTGAGCTTCCAGTTCCTTACAAGAGGCCCGATCCTTCGACTGTTGTTTTCATCTTGCTAAACCTTGCCATAGCCTCTTTCATTATCTGGAGGCTTAAGAAG
>JAVCBX010000134.1:0-8041 GCA_037917635.1 Thermoproteota archaeon
ACCTGCTTGCTTTGAAAGGTCCACCCTTTTAACTCCCTCGCAAAGATCTATCCCATGACCCTGATGATCTTTCTCCTTCCTAAAGCAGTCCAGTATTCCACTTCTTTTCCTGGGGCTAGTTTTGCCCTGATTTCTTCGTCTTCAGGTGGCTCAATTTCAAATATTTCGTAACTCTCCATATCCATGAGCTGAATCGAGTCCGGCATAACGTTTACGACCTGAGCAGTTCTCTTATCAATTATTGGAACTTCTACAGATTCGTCCGCTCTGAATATCTTGCTCCTTCTTACTCCATCAAAAACTCCCTTCGCATCAACCCTTACTTTGGCTGATCCATGCTTTCCAGGCTTTGATTTCGAAAGATCTAAGACTACGCAGGGCTCTCCGTCTATTATGACGAAACTTCCCGTCTTTAACTCGCTTGCTGACATCCTAGTTATTGACAAACATCACACCCCCTGAAATCTACTGAAAGCATTACCTATAAGACTTCTGGAACCTAGCTCTTGCACTTCGGCCTCCAAACTTCTTTGGCTCTGTTCTTCTAGGATCTCCAACCATGATTGTTCTGTCGTACTCCTTATACGTCCTTAACAATTCCTCCGATCCGGTCCACTTGACTAGGGCTCGCCCTATTGCCATCCTTATAGCGTCAGCCTGACCCATGAAACCCCCTCCTTTAACCCTCACTTTCACATCGATCTTCTTGGCGTAGTCTCTGGCCAGCCATAGGGGCTCTAATATCTTCATCCTCACGAACTCATTTGGAGCGTAAACCTCTATCGGAAATCCGTTTATGTAGAGCCTTCCCTTGCCTGGCCTAATGACGGCGAAGGCCCTTGCCTCCTTCCTTTTGGCTGAAGCAGTGGCTATTCCTCTCAACTCTTCTTTCTGCTCACTCATCCTTTCCACCCTAAGCTCTTTGCTAGCCAATAAACTGTCACCTCCTTCTTCCTCTTCTTTGGCTTTAAGTTTTCAACAGTATATTCGATCGGAAGTTTGAACAATTCGCAATCCTTAAGCTCTGGAGGGGTTCCTATGTAAACCCTTAATCTCCTTATGGCCTCCCTTCCCTTCGCTTTTTTCATTGGAAGCATGCCTCTTATCGTCTTCCAAACTATCCTATCTGGAGTTCTGGGCTGAACAGGTCCTTTTGTAGGTTTAGGTTTTCCCTCTATGCTCCTCCTCTTTTTATACTTCTCTAAAATCGTCTGAGGATTCCCAGAAATTACAGCCTTTTCTGCGTTTATTATGGCTATTCTCTTTCCCTCCAGAAGCTGCTTTGCTACGAAGCTTGCGAGCCTTCCCAATATCTTCCCTTTAGCGTCTATTACCATGTCATAGTTTCCCATAGTAACACCTCAGACGATAATTCGCACTCCTGATCCTTTGGGGTTCTCCCTTATCAGATTCTCAATTGTTAGGACCTTTCCCCCTGCCTCTATAATCTTTTCTCTTGCTTTAGATGAAAACTTAAGTGCTGCAACCTTTACCGGTTTATTCAGTTTTCCATATCCAAGGACAACTCCTGGAACAATTATTGCGGTCGAACCCTCTGCATACTTCCCTAGCTTCCACACATTAACTGCAACCCTCCTCCTTCTTGGCCTTCTGAGTATCTCAGCTACCCTCCTCCAGATCTTTGCATTGTTTATCCTCGCGGTCTTCTCCAGTAAGTTGATAAGTCTTATGACAGATGGATTGGTTGGACCAGTTGGCTTTGGCAATTTCATCCCCTTCCGGCTTTTTTACAGCAACCTGTGCTTTTCCCTACAACTTGAAATGTACCCATATAATAAGCCTTAGCATATTTGAGCTAGCCTTTTAATGATTTCTTTAATGTTTAAGCCTCTTCCTACTTTATGCTTCTATTCTCAACATTTTCTCACATTTTGGATCAAAATAATTTACTAATAGGTGAAGAATTATGTATACCACCTACCATTTAGGAGCCATTCCATTTTAGCTTCTTCCTCAAACAACACTCTTTAACACGGAATTTCAAATGAAAGATCGAGAAACTTGCGCGAAAAGAAAGAATCAAGGAATGGTGCGGGGGGCGGGATTTGAACCCGCGCGGGCCTACGCCCACCAGCTATCCCAGCCCAGGCTCCTAAGGCTGGCGCCGTAACCTGGCTTGGCTACCCCCGCCAATTTCTCTTAAATGGACACCCATTTTTATTCCTTTACCTGGCCTGAAGTAAGTCAGGTACTATGTACGGGATTTCGGAGTAGCTACAGATTCGAACGAATCTCCCATTACCAAGCCTGGCGAGGTCCTCACAAACTCTCTGGCCTCTGCTACTTCCTATTCGGCCCGGAGCAAATATGACGTTAAGCCCCCTCATTTCCGCAGCCACTTCCCTCGGATCTCCTCCAATGTTGTAGTTCCCATCCGTTATAAGTAGGTAGACATATTCTCCCCTTATCCTCTCGCCTTCTTTCTTGGCAAGCTCCAAAGCCTTCCTTATATTTGTGTATCCAATTGGAACCACATCTAAGATCTCTTCGATTAACCTAGTTGCCTCAGCTGGGCAGGAAGCTCTCCTCACATTTGCATCACTATTAAATGTTATAAGACAGAGTTCCCCTCCCCTCAAAAGATGAGCTGCGACCGAAGCAGATATTGCCGCATGAGCTATCTTCTCACCGCTCATGGAGCCGCTGGTGTCCAAGATTATTATGGCCTTGAGCTTCCTCTCAACTTTTCCTATTCCAACCACGTGGTCATAGGTCATTGTTCTGGGAGACCGCGCCTCCTCCATCAAAAGTTCCAAAGTTTCCTCAAGATCGAAGTCATCTCCGGGCTCGTACTGCTTCCTAATGGTGACCGATTTTCCTCTCACTCTTGATAATATTTTCTTACCTCCTCTCATTATCGCCTTTGCTACCAGCCTCCTGAAGGCAAGCCTCATCGATTCGTTTATACCCCATCTGGTAGAACGATAAAGTATAACCGCCTTTACAGGATCTATCTCAAGCTTAGGAGCTATTTCATCTATTGGAAATTGAGAAAGGGCTCTAGATACAGCTATCCAATTGAACTTAGCTATGAGCATTAGCAAATCCACATCTCCCCTAAGAATCGCATTAAGCGATAGCTGGAATATGTCCTCATACTCCAGCGAACCTAATTCGTTTAACAGCTCATACTCATTACTAGAAAAGCTATCTTCTAGGGTCATCGGGGCCTTTGGCCCCTCAGATAAGGGAAATTTTCCTTAACAACTTCCTCCTTGAGCACTTTCTCGACGATGTTTCTTATTATCTCCTCTTTTCTTGGCTTGAGATCCTCTCTAATGTCTATTCTCTCTGGAAGTATCATTAGAGCTATCTCAACCCAGTCCTCTAAGCTCAATTCCCTTTCATAGGTCTTCGCAAGCATCGCCATGTCTATTGCAGCCCTAACCGAAGCACCTCTCCTGATGCTGGGATCCTCCCTCGTCATCCTAACTATCTTGACGCTATTTGAGACTATGTCCTCCCTTTCAATGCCAGCCCTCCTCCTTACTATTTCCTTTTCCTCCTCCTCTGACTGATAATCCAGCTTCACAAGGACGAATCTGTCCTTAAGGGCTTCAGAAAGCCTAGTTACTCCTATGCTCTCCTCAGGATTTTGAGTGGCTATTATTATGAACTCTTTCTTGGCTTTCAGCGTTCCAAGGTGGGGAATTGAGATTATTCCCTCATCCATCACGGGAAGCAGGGCGTTTTGAGCAGACTCTGATAGTCTATTAAGCTCATTTATGAACAAGACACTTCCAGAAAGAGCTGCTTTTGTTAAAGGACCTTCTATAAAGGCCTCTCTAATGTATCCCTTGTTTATTACCATTGGAGGATCCCAATACCCTATTAACTTCCTTTCCGTTAGCCTTTCGTCCCCGTCAACCCTTATGAATCCCCTATTGAGGTGCTCTGCTATGGATCTGGCAAGCAAAGTCTTCCCTATTCCAACGGATCCTTCTAAAAGGACGTGCTTACCGGCTTTAACAGCCATAAGTATCTTTCTTATCTCTGAATCTCTTCCTACTATGTTGTATTTCTCCTTAATTTCCCTTACCTCCTCGTCCAAGTCCATGGCATCAACCCTTTCCTTCGGTCCTCTAAGTTTAGATTCACGTCTGAGGTAATAAAGATGGCTCAAGGAGGTGAAATGTTCTCAAACCTCTGGTGCACCCAAGACTATGCTAACACCGGAGCTTGTTCCTATCCTGTTAGCTCCTGCCTCTATCATCGAAACAGCCTGTTCATAAGTCCTTATTCCACCTGCTGCCTTGACTCCAAGCCTATCTCCGACTGCCTCCCTCATTATCCTAACATCTTCGACAGTAGCTCCTCTTGGACCAAAACCAGTGCAGGTCTTGACAAAATCAGCTCCTGCCTCTTCTGCAAGCCTACAGGCCATAATAATTTCTTCTTTCTCCAAAAGCCCCGTCTCCAGAATCACTTTAACTAATCCTTCAGGGTTGACGGCCTTGAAGGCATCAACCACAGCCCTTATGTCGTCCCTAACAACCTCGTATTCTCTCGCCTTTAGGGCCCCAATGTTTAGAACCATGTCGACTTCATCTGCCCCCTCTGTTCCAGCTATTTCTGCTTCAAAGGCCTTAACCTCCCGAAATGTTGAGCCAAGGGGGAATCCTATCGTCGTGCACACCTTTATCCCAGAGCCCTCAACCAACTCCTTTGCTAAGGGCACGTAGTATGGGCTAACGCAGACAGAGTAGAACTCATACTTCTTTGCTTCCTCCACTAGCTTCTTTATATCTTCTGGGGTTGTTTGAGGACTTAGTTTGGTGTAATCTATCATCTTAGCTATCTGCTTTCGAGTCAACCTCATGGAACCACCCGTCAAGAAGGGCCCTTTTATGCCTTTAACTTATCCACTCTCCTTCCCCTAAACCAGGCCTTTATGAAGGAAATCACGACCTCAAAAGTCTGATTTGGCTCCAAATTTGTGTTATCTAGAACTAAGTGAAAAGGAGAAAGGTCCTCTCCAAGCCTGAAACCATAAATAGACCTGTAGATCCTTATTGACTCCTCATCCTTCAGTTTTATCCTTTCCATCGCCTCTTTGAAGGGAATTCCGTCCCTTCTCATTACTCTTTCTGCTCTCTCCCTGATATCAGCCTTTAGGAAGATTGCAACTTTATCATCGGCATGAAGAAGATAGGGCATGGTCCAAGAATCTAGGACGACATTTCCTTTCTCCATCGCTATTCTAATAAGCTCTTGATCGACCTTCTTATCAAAGGAGGGATCTTCCTTCCTCATCCTCATTGCGATCTCTCCAACCTTCCTTTCCCACCATCCTACATCGTTAATGCACTTTTCACCAGCTATCAGCCTCTTAAGAGCATCCCCTCCGGAATAATATGGGATTCCAAAGTGCTTAGCCAGTTTCTTTCCTAAAGTGCTCTTACCGCTTCCTGTGAAACCAGATATGCAAATCTTCAACGGGATCCCTCCTCTTCAAAATCAAGTTTGATGGCCACGCACCCTTTTAAGGATCTACTTTGGAAGGGGTAGAAGGGGCCATTTAACCTCATCCACCCTCCACTTGGGCTTTATCGAACTCTCCTCAACCTTAAGGGGACCTTGTATCTTTAAGCAAAGGATTGAAGTATAAGCTATCATTGCGCCATTATCCCTCGAGTACTCAGGGGGGGTTACCTTTAGCTCTACGCCTCTATCCTCGCACATCTTCTTCATCTTCTCCTTGAGCCTAGGAGAAGCTGCAACTCCTCCAACGAGGAGGAGTTCGTCCTTTTTAGTGTATGCAAGGGCTCTCTCTGTCGCTTCAACTAACATGGAAAAGGTGACTTCCATAAAGCTCCAAACTATATCTTCAAGCCTCGAGCCCTCCTCATACTTCCTTAAGGCCTCCGTTACAATTCCGCTAAATGCCAAGTCCATGCCCTTAACAGTGTAGGGCAATGAAATCCACTTCCCTTTGATCCCATCCATCACCTGCCCAGCTGGGAAGGGAAGACCAAGAGCTCTGCCAACCTTATCTAAAGCATTTCCAAGACCTATGTCCAGAGTTTCCCCTATTATTCTGAAGAAGTCCTCTGAGTTCACCATTATCTGAGTGTTTCCTCCAGAAACGAATACTATTAGGGGGTCCTCAGCTCCTGTGATCAATCTGCCAATTTCGATGTGAGCTATTCCGTGGTTAACTCCGACTAACGGGACCTTAAGCTTTTCTGCTAATGATCTGGCGACTACAGCCCCTATTAACAAGGTTGAGCCAAGTCCCGGACCTCTGGAGAACCCAATAACATCTATTTCTCCGACAGAAACCCCACTTTTCTCCAACGCCTTTAATAAAACTTCCTTCGCAAACTTATAGTGGTGTTCTGTGACCTCAATAGGTCTCATTCCTCCCTTCTCAGTTCTAAATACTTGGTTTTCGTTTGCTAGAATGTTTCCTCTATCGTCAGCGATTCCGATGCCGAATGTGTGAGCTGTGCTTTCAATGCCCAGAGCTATCATTGCCCATCAAGCTCTCATAAGCGATCAAGATCTCTTTAAAGCTAACTAGACCCTCCCTGATAAGCTTAGGTTTCCCCCCAGTGAGATCGACAACCGTTGAGGGCTCTTTAAAGAGAAGTATGCCGCAATCTAAGGCCAAATCAGCACGTGGTATCTCCTTAATAGCTCCAATGCAGGAGTGCTGAGGTGGGTTAGAGGTCTTATTTGCGCTGGTTGACGTAACGGCTCTTCCTAACCTTCTTACCATCTCTCTAACTAAGAAAAATTCTGGAATTCTAATTCCTATTGCAAGAGGGTTTACCTCAGGTATAACTCTCTCGGTCTTTTCTAGGATGAACGTAACAGGTCCTGGGAGGAATTCGCTCAAGAACTCTTCTATTCCCTCGATCTTCGCGTACTTCCTTGCCATGTCCAGGTCGCATACTGCTATGGTAAGCGGCTTATCGAGGGGCCTTTCCTTAAGTCTGTACACCTTCATCACAGCTTCTCTGTTTTCTGCATCAGCTCCAAGTCCGTAAACGGTGTCTGTAGGATAAATGACAATCCCTCCAGAATTCAATGTTTCTACAGCCTCATTTATTGAGCTTGAGAGGCCAGATTTTCTGACGTCAATTATCTTCAAGCCCTCTCACCTCAATAAGGTTAAATCCCAGAACTCACACATAAAGAATGTCATGCCAAATAAAAGCGATATTACCACAGAGCATGAAGCCTACTTCGAGATAGGAGAGTTCCTAGAAAGGCTTCTTTCAGAAGAAATAAAGAGAATAAAGCCAGGAGATAAGCTAATTGAAATTTGCGAAAGGATAGAGGAAAGGATTAGGGATGAAGGCTTCCTCCCAGCCTTTCCAGTCAATATATCAGTTAACGAGGTTGCAGCACACTACACCTCGCCGCCAATGGACCGGACAAGGGTTCCAGAAGGCTCTCTAGTTAAACTGGATGTAGGAATAAGGAAAGAAGGCTACATAGTGGATGCTGCAAGAACCCTAGTATTTAATGATAAACTCAAGGACCTTGCTGAAGCAGCGAAAGCTTGTTTAGAGGCTGCAAAAAAGATTATGAGGCCAAAGACGAGCCTTAGACAAGTTGGCTATGTCATATATGAGGAGGCAAAGAAGCACGGCTTCAAGACTATTTCAAACCTCTCGGGGCATAAGATTGGGATGTACAAACTTCACGCTGGAGTGGGTGTTCCTAACATTCCAATTAGAGTGGGTTATAAGCTTAGAGTTGGGGATGTTTTTGCTGTTGAGCCATTCTTGACGTATAAAGAAGTCCCTGGCATAGCAAAGCCCTTAAAGGAGGTCTATATCTTTTCTTTCAAAAAAGAGATTCGTTCTACAAATGAAATACAAGAGAGAATAATCTTTCTTGCTAAAAAGAAGTTCAAAAAGCTTCCATTTGCTGAGAGATGGCTGATGAGAGAATTTAGTTGTGACATAGAGAAAGACCTATTCTTTCTTATAAAAAAGGGGGCTTTTAACCTATATCCAGTTCTGGTGGAGGCTGGAGGAGGAATAGTCTCTCAAGAAGAGGATACTTT
>JAVCBX010000137.1:0-8012 GCA_037917635.1 Thermoproteota archaeon
GTGATGTGAAGGAGTTTTTTGGAACCTTGCTTGGGAAGTTTAGGAAGCACTTAGGAATGGAAACTGTGAGCGTTTTCACGATGAGGAACCTATATCTTTCCTCCTTCCTTAACCTCCTTGAGGAGAAGGGATACGAAGAGGCAGCAGAGAAAATGTTCAGCTGGGGATACAGCATGGGACACGAGTACATGCTAACCCTTACGAAGGATATTGAGAAGCTCAAGCCCTTCAAAGATACTCCGTTAGTAGCCAAGCTTGCCTGGTACTTCTTCTCAGGCAGATCTCTTAGTGGAATTAAGGATTGGTGGGAGAGGTGGATGGAAAGAGACATCTATCTACTCAGCTTTTGGGATGAGGATTGTCCGTGGTGCAGGGGCGTGGAGCTTCCCGGAAAGAGAACGTGCTTTTACCCTGCTGGGGCTTATGAGGGAGCTTATCAAACAGCACAGCTCATTCTTGGCCTGGATAGATTTGCAGTGGTAAGGGAAATTGCCTGTAAAGCAGCTGGAGATGAGAAGTGCGAGTTCCTAATAGTAGACATTCCTTATGAGGGGGAGAAGGAGGTAAAAGCTCTATTGGAGGAGGCAGGTAAGCGAATCTCAGGTTTGTTCAGAGAAGTGCCGATCTCATTGTCCTTGGAGCTGAGGAAGGGAGTTATCTGATCCAATTAGGGTTTTCCAGCTAAAATGGCTTTTCTTTGCTTTATCCGAGAGGAGACTTGTAAGTAATAAACCTTAATTTTTATTCGCGATCCCTAGGAGGAGATGTTTGATCTGAAGGCAGAGCAGATGGTCTTTGAGATCGGGGGCGTGAGGGTTGGAGGGCGACCTGGGAAGAACCCAACTGTGCTAATAGGATCGATCTTCTACCACAGACAAAAGTTACTAGAAGACGAGAGGGCTGGGCAGTTCAATAAGGAGGAAGCCGAGAGGTTGATAAAGATTCAAGAAGAATTTTCGGATAAGACTGGAAATCCTTGCATGCTAGACGTGGTTGCAGCAAGTCCGCAGGCGATTGAGAAGTTCCTAGACTTTGCTTCTGGAGCTACGGAATCACCATTGCTCATAGATGGAACGACAGCCGCTGTTAGAATTGCTGGTCTTAAATATGCTGAGGAGGCTGGCCTCCTCGAGAGAGCTATCTACAACTCCCTAGTTCCTGATTACAAGGAGCAAGAAGTAAGAGCCATTAAAGAGGTTGGTATTAAGGCTGCAATACTTCTTACTTTTACAATGAGGGATTTCACAACTTTAGGAAGGGTAAAAGCCGCAAAGAAGCTTTTGGAAGTCGCAAAAACTTCTGGAATAGAGAAGCCTCTGATAGACACCTGCGTGCTTGACATTCCATCCTTGGGCATGGCTTGCAGGGCAATTTATAGAATAAAGGATGAACTTGGAGTGCCTTCTGGCTGCAGCCCGCACAACGCAATAAGCACGTGGAAGGGGTTGAAAAGGAAGATAGGGGTCCAAGCAAAAAGGCCAGCTCTAGCATCTGCAAGCGCAATAGCGGCAACTGCTGGGAGCGATTTCATTCTTTATGGTCCAATCGAAGCCGCTCCCTACGTCTTTCCAGTTGTAGCGATGGTTGATGCAGCTCTTGGTTATCACTACATCGAGATGAAGGAGATGTTAGAGAGGAATCATCCCCTCTACAAGATACCGTGACGACTCATTCAGCCAAATAAAATCCTTCTTACGGATGGAAACCTATCCAGATCTTTGTGAGGTAATTCGGTCGCGCTTATGAACTCACTTTCGAAGGAGGGGTCCAAGCTTAGCTCCACGTGTTCAACAAGCCTCAGCACCTCTTTGGACTCCTCTCTAACCTTTTTCGAGATTAATGCCATCTTTGCTCCTGAAATTGCTGTGTTACCTACGAACTCAACCTTTTGGGCATGTTCCTCTGGGAAAAGGCCTATTAGAACGGCATTCTTAACATCTATACCTGATCCAAAGGCTCCAGCTACAAAAACCCTCTCTACGTCCCAGGGCCCAATGCCCATCCTCCTCATCAGGATGTACTGAGCGGAGTAGATTGCAGCTTTGGCAAGCTGCACCTCCCTAACGTCTTTTTGGGTTATTGTTATGTCTTCTTCAACTCCTGCCTCATCCTTCCATGCAATCACGAACTCCATTTGCCCCCCTACTCTCCTAAGCCTAGAAGTTCCTGAAACTTCCCTCATCCTCCCGTTCTTTTCCAAAATTCCCGACTTAAGGAGCCCAGCAATAGCATCTATGATGGCCGAACCACACAGGCCAACCGGCTTTACGTTGCCTATCGTCTTGTAATTAACTTCAAGGCTTTTAGGATCGATTTCAACTCGCTCTATTGCTCCTGCAGAGGCTTTCATCCCGAACTTTATGTGGCCTCCCTCAAAAGCTGGACCTGATGCTGCTGAACAGGCAAGTATCCTCTCCTTATTTCCAAGAAAAACCTCCGTGTTGGTTCCAATGTCTAAGAGCATTGAAACTTCATCGAATTCGTGAAGACCCGTTGCTAGGATGTCAGCAACTCCATCCGATCCAACAAAGCCCCCTATTATAGGAAGTGCAAGGACATAGCCCCTATTCATAATCTCCATCCCTATCTCCCTTGATTTAACGCAAACGAAGTCCCTCGTAGCTGGAACATAAGGAGATATGGCAAGATACTTGGTTTCTATCCCAAAGAAAAGGTGATGCATTGCAGTGTTTCCAACAACAACCGCTTCGTATATTCTATCGGTTTTAAGGCCAAGCTTCCCAGCCATTTCCTTTAAGCTCCTGTTTATCTCGTCCAACAGGATCTTTTTCAGCTGCAGCCTGTTATTCGAAGATTTCATGGCGTAGGTCAGCCTTGAAAGTATGTCCTCCCCGAACATGAGCTGTGGGTTCTCAAACGAGACCACGCTAAGCACCTTGCCCTCGTTGACGTCGACGAGGTAGATGACCACCTTTGAAGTTCCTATATCTATGGCAAGACCGTAGTTCTCCCGTTCCGTGTCCCCTTTCTCAATTCCTACGATCTCGTCCTCCCTCAATACAACTGTTACGTTCCAATCCGCTTCTCTTAATATGTTTGGGATCTCGCTCAATAAATCGTGATCCAAACTAAATCTTGAGCTTGATCTAAATTCTCCTCTTACCGTTAAGACTTTAGTAAGTGAGTCAAGCATCCTTTCTAAATCTGCTCTCGCATCACTCAAAGCAGGCCTAGGTATAAGCAAGTGAACCTTCTTAACGGCTGGATCCAAAGCAACCTCCAAGCCATAGCCTACCTCTAGAACCTTCCTCTCTCCGATTCTACTCTCTTTAGGGACATATATCTCTCCATGATCCAGAACTCTTGCTTGACACGCTAGCCTGAATCCCTTTTCTAGCTCCTCTCCCTTCAACATCCTTTTCTCAGCAAGAGTGATTGCTGAAAGGATCTTATGATCATTAGCTAATATTCTGCATTTTCCACAAGTTCCCACACCACCACATTCTGATCTTATTCCTATACCGGCTTTAATAGCAGCGTCAAGGACTGTTGATCCCTTTTGAACTTCAACGCTCTTTCCATGAGGCTCAAATCTTATCTTCACCCTTGCGTCGAAGCTCATGGCTCAAACCCCTATGAAATTGGGATTAAACTTCATCAGGCTTAACTCTCGGCCAAACTAGCCTGTTTAGTTGTTTTAAAGCTTTGTCTGTTCGACCAAAGATTCTCTCGGGCACAAGATTTTATTTGATTAATTCCACTTGAATTAAATGTCAAAAAGAAGGTTGGCCAGATACCTTAAGGTGTTCTCTTACGTCCTAACTGTAATCGCTATAATGCTGCTGTTGGTGTCGATGTACACTGTAACAAAGACGTTGATGGCCTCTCTTTTTGTGGAGGGAGAAGGAGAACCCTCCAAGATAGAAGTGCCCTCGAATCAGACTGGAGAGGCTATAAACGGAAAAGCTGTCTTGAGGGTTTTTGGAGGTGGATTTATGAGCACTAATGCTTCTGCTTCCCTTAAAATAATGGATGAAGGGGGAAATACTCTTTTCTCAAGATCTAACCGGATATAATCGCTCCTAACCAAGTCAAACTACTTACGGTAAGTTTCTCACTACCTAAGTCCGAGATAGCCAACGAAACCCTAAGTTTCTCGCTTAAACTAAGGTTTAGCACGCTCTTTAATCTCATAAGCATCGAACTTAGCTCAGAGTTTGTAGGAGGTGACTAAATGAGAAGCAAGGCGAGAGGATTTGCTATATCTGCAGTCTACCTGATTCTTTTCGTTCTGCTGCCAAACTTGGCCCTGAGGTACGTGTCACCAGACCTGTTAGAAATAATATCAGCCACTCTGGCTTTGAAATTAAGAGATCTTATCTTAACTCTATCTTTAATCGGTCTGATTTTCTTTGGTCTAAAATTGGCACGTACTCTAAGAGAGAAGGACCCATACGTCTTCCTAATCTCTGGAATAATGTTTCCTGCTCTCTGGTATTACCTCTCAATCTATGGGCTTAGCGCTGGAAGGCCATCCAACTTCGGCAGGATCTATGCCTCAACACCTTCAGGCGAGCCCAAGGTTAACTTGCTGATAGACCTGAGAGTAATTCTATTATTGCTTGGGATAGCGACTATAATCGAAATAGCATCTAACTTCATGGAATTTCTCTCAATAAGAGAAGGAATGCGATGAGTTTGGATGAAGTGTGAAGTCCTTAATATCTTGAAGCATTTAACAACGTAAGATGAAAGTTTCTGGAAAGCTGGTGGTGTTTGGCGAGGGAAAGCGTAGGATAAGAAGAGGAGAACAGAACATTTACCTCAAATGGCTCAGAAGAATCGAGGGAGAAGTTAATCCAGGGGATTTGGTAACCATAACCGACGAAAAGGGAGAGTTCTTGGGCCTCGGCTTTTATGAGGGAATAGGCGCAATGGCAGCAAGGGTTCTCACAACGGACCCTGATGAGGAGATCGACCTTAATTTCTTCAAAGAAAGGTTATTAAGAGCGCTAGAATTTCGAATGAGAGTCGGATTAGAGGAAAGCTTTAGGCTTTGCCACAGCGAAGCCGATAGGCTCCCAGGCCTGATAGTGGATGTTTACTCCAAAGTAGCTGTAATCTCCTCAACTTCGATGGGGATGGATGGTTTGATAAACCAGATAGGAGAGATTCTCATGGAAATACTTGATGTTAAAGCAATTTATGTCAGAAACGATGGAAGGACAAGGAAAGAGCTGAACCTTCCGGTCTGGAGAGGAAGGATTCTTGGAGATCATCCCCAGACAACCGTAATAAAGGAAGGACCCGCCAGATTTAGAGTTGATGTCATAAGAGGTCAGAAGACCGGGTTTTTCTTAGATCAGAGGGAAAACAGGCTATTTTTAGGTAAAATAATTCCTAGCGGGGCTAAGGTTCTGGATCTTTTTTCTTATACTGGAGGTTTTGGGATTCAAGCAGCTCTAGGAGGTGCAAGCCATGTTACAATGGTCGATGAATCAGAGTATGCATGCGAAGAAGCCAAGAACAACGCTAAGCTGAATAAAGTGATGGATAAGGTGAGCGTAGTCCAGTCAAGGGTCAAGGAATGGACGGAGAGCGCCTTAAAAAGAGGCAAAAGGTTTGATGTAGTTGTGGTGGATCCTCCTGCCTTGATCCCAAGCAGAGAAATGATTAGAATGGGAACCAAGACCTACTTCGCCGTCAACTTGGCTGCAATTCAGCTGGTTGAGAGGAACGGTCTTTTCCTCACCTTCAGCTGCAGTCACTTCATGAGCGAGTCAAAGTTCAGAAAACTCATCTTGGACGTTGCTCAAAAGGCTAGAAGAGCCGTCCAGTTTCTTGGAGGGGTTAGAGGCCAAGCAAGGGACCATCCAGTTGACCCCATCCACCCTTGGACCTCTTACCTGAAGGGCTTCCTTCTAAGAGTTTTGTGAATTTTACAACTTTTTGGTTAAGTGGTTCTCTGCTCTAATCCAGTTATGATAAAGCCTCTCATTTAGCTTCCTGTGAACATCGAAAGGTGATTTTGTCCCAGTAATATCCCTCAGAACTTAAGGGGCAGATGCCCAAACCGTCCTAAGCTATTTATTGGGAGTCTTCTATGGTCCTATTGAGTTCCTCGACGTATTCTTTCCAATACTAAGCTATAGATGTTTTTAGAACTTTTAGGAGAATACGAACCCTGAGACAGTCTCCAGCTTAAACTCACGTTTTCGAGAACCATTCTCGTGGGTGGAGGTACTTAAGGCCCTTTACAGTCGAATAAATCCCATCCGAACTGATGAGCAAAGCACCTTCAACAATCGCTGTGGCCGCATGCAAGCTGTCGAAGTACGTTAGTCCAAAGTTTTCCCTAAGAATGAATGCCTTTAGATGATATTCTGGTTTGTCTGACAGGATCTTTATGGAGTAATAATCTAACAGGTCCTTAAGATCTTGCTGGAACCCACCATAATCTTCTATTACTATCTTTCCTTCAAGCCTTAGCATGTCAAGCTCCATTAACGAGAAGGGAGACAGTAGAAGAGACTCATTCTCGGCTATTTCAACGAAAATCTGGTGAAGTCTGTCTTTCTCACTCATCAGAGCTAATAGAAAATCTGTTTCGACTAACGCCAACGTTCTGAGACCTCCCTTAGCCTATCCTCTGCTTTCTCCCTTAGTTCCCTTAGCTCGCCCTCTATGTCCGAGATCCTAACCTTAACGGTTTTCTTTAGTCTCTGGAGTGGATTTTCAATGGGCTCTATTACGATCCTTTTTCCTTCGACTTTGAGCCTTGCCAGCCTTCCGAGCCCGATTTGATCCCTCAGATCTTTTGGAATTACAATCCTGCCCCTCTTATCAACCCTTATTACAACTTCCAACTCGCATCCTCTATATATCAAGCCCACAATATTTATAAATTCATCCCATTTATAATAATGTGGGAATTTCTTAAAATGAGCATCCATTTGACAGAAGGCGTTGAACCTAGCGAAAGCCTCTGAGTATGTTTTGGTCCAAAAAGTTGCGGAAAAAGGTAAGGGACTCAAGTAACGGGAGGTGAAAAATGGGAAGAGCGGTAAATGAAGCGATACAGCTCGCATCTGAGGCAGGCAGGAGAGCTCCAAAGCTATTTGGGGTTCCAACTGGAGTTGAGGGACTTGATGAACTCTTCTACAGGGTTAGAATAACTAAGGAGGGCGTTAAGAGGGAGCCATTGGGAGGATATCCGTATGGAGCAGTTATGAACATAACTGGAGTTCCAGACACTGGAAAGAGCCTAATGGCCCAGCAATTCGCCGTAAAACAAGCATCTCTAGGCTATATGGTCTGTTTTGTTACTGTGGAGAGTCCAGCAGCCTTTGTAGCTAGGGATCTGATGCACAGGACCATTGCCATGAGGTTAGATTGGGAAGCTATAAAGGAAAAGATAGCTCTTATAGATGCAGCAAGCTTCAGAAGGCTTAGGGAAGACATACCGACCCTCCTTGACACTTTAGCCCATGCGATAAGGGAGTACGATATAAAGAGCGTAGTTATAGATTCAATTACAGGCATTTTTGAGGCGAAGGAGGTAATGGCTAGGTCTATAGTCAGGGAGATATTCAATTTCCTTAAAAAATGGGGCCAAACGGGCATCCTAATATCACAGAAAAGGAGTGGACACAGGGAGGAGACGGCAGAAGCTGCAGGAGGATACGCAGTTGGTCATATTGTAGATGGAACAATGGTCCTTTACAAGGAAACAATTGACTCATCATACAAGGAAAGACTTTACGGACTCCCTATAGGAGAGATAGTGCGATTATTCAGAATAGATGGATGCAGACTTACGGGACATGATACATACATTCATTTAATGGAAATAACAGAAAAAGGTCTTGTAAAAATAGGTCCCTCTCTTGTTGAACTCATGCAGGCAAAAGCCAAAGCAAAAAGTAAGAAAAGTTAGTTTCAATTAAAAGTAAACTTTTTAAAAGCAATCTTTTCGTGTTAGAAAACTCTATTTCTCTCTGCCAAATACTTATTTATTTTTTCTTTAAGGTTGCAAAAATTGCATATATTAC
>JAVCBX010000154.1:0-7944 GCA_037917635.1 Thermoproteota archaeon
CTAGGAAAGGACAGGTTGTACAAACTAAGAACGAGTCTCGAAGAAATTTTTGGCCCTTCTTGTCCGATTGAAGAATCGATAAAGTTCAGCGAGGTGAGAAAGAGGTTTGGAGTTTCACCAGATGAGTTGATGAGAGAGCTTGCAGAAAAAAGCGCATTGATCAGGTGGAGCTATGGAGGAAGGGCAGGGAACGTCTCCTATCAGATTGCTTTGCTCGGTGGGAGGCCTGTCCTAATAACCGAAGCTGGGAGGGACTTCGATGAGGAATACCCTGGCTTTTGGGACGGAAGCTACATGAATCACTTGAAGAGAAGCGGTGTCTCTCTGCTAATAACTGTAATAGAGAGCGAGTACGAGCTAGAGGATGTGGAGCAGAGTTCTGCAGGAATAATCCTGGCTAAGGACAAGGAACTCGCCGAAATAGTTTGCGTTACCGATGCTAAGCATAGGAACCTTTTCTTCATAAACGATTTGACTGCTGCAACAGTTTTGGCTGAAAGAAGGAGGGTTCCAACGAAGATTTTAGAGCAAGTCGATGCTTTATTTGTCACCTCAGGGTCCCACAAGTTCAACCTTGCTTTAATGAAGGCTGCCGAGAGGCTCGGCAAGACCATATATTGGGATGTTGGCTTCTTCGACCTAAACGGGGAGTACGTGCTAGGGTCAATTTCGATGGCCGACACTGTATTTTGCAACCCAGTAGAGCTCGAGAGAATATGTGAGCTGAGCAAGAAGTCTGTTTCAGAGTTAAGCGAACTATGCAGGCTTGTGATTCACGATAAGGTTAGAGGAACGGCTAAAGTCGTCGAAAATGGTCAAGAGCGCCGCTTCGGCCCAATACCTATCGAGAGAAGGGTTAGTTCTATAGGCTGTTGCGATGGATTCTCCGCTGGTTTCACCCTTTTCGACATGGAGAGAAGGTCGCTTGAGGAGTGCATTTTAGCAGCTCTAATCTTATCAGCAAACGTTTACGCTCACGAAGATGTACAAACTGGCATGTTAAGAAGGTTGGAAGTTATGGACAGGTTGAAGGGAATCCTGGAAAGCTGTGCTTTCAAGTAAGAACTAAAGCCGAGATTTATGCCCAGCTAGCACTTTAAATCAATTTAAGGCCATAAACAGCTCAAGTTCCCATCCTTTGACAATATCTATGTTGTTAACTAGAACATATGAGGTGATTCGATTTTTGACCTCTTGGGAGAATTAAATTATCGTTCGCGAAGGGGTGTTTGAATGCTTTACATAGTGCTAACTACCGGTCAGTGCAACCTAAAGTGTAAATATTGTGGAGGAAGCTTTCCAAGGGATCTAGTTCCATGGGAAATTGGATATTCAATTGACGATCTTTCAAGATTCATATCCAGCGATAAAGATGCAAATTTAGCTTTTTACGGAGGGGAACCGCTCCTAAATCCCGGTTTCATTGAAGAGGTCATTAAAAAGGTTCCAGCTAAGCGATTTGTGATCCAAACAAATGGCCTAATGGTACAGAAGCTGAAACCTGAGTTGTGGATGAAGATGGATGCTGTCCTGATCTCGATAGATGGTCGGAAGGAGGTTACTGACTATTACAGGGGGAAGGGCGTTTACGAATCAGCATTGAGAGCAGCATCCTGGCTTAGAAAGCTTGGATTTAAAGGAGACCTGATCGCTAGGATGGTAGTATCTGAAAGGAGCGATGTATACTTAGATGTTACCCATCTTTTAGGTCTAGGGATCTTTGATCATGTCCATTGGCAACTTGATGTTATTTGGAGCGACTATTGGAGAGATTTTGACTTCTGGGCCAAAAAAACATATTTGCCGGGGATTTCAAGGCTTATTGCTCTCTGGTTGAATGAGCTGAAAAAGGGCAGAGTCCTGGGGATTGTACCGTTTCAGGGGATTGTGAAGGCGATGTTTCAGGGAGGGATTAATTCACCTCCCTGCGGCTCTGGAAGAAACGCTTTTGCCATATCGACGGATGGTAAGATATTAGCATGTCCCATAGCTGTAGATGTTAAATGGGCTAATCTTGGTGACATATGGCATGAAAAACCTGAGGACTTGAGAGATTCGATTCTAATAGGAGAACCCTGTTCATCCTGTAGCTTCTTTCAATATTGCGGAGGAAGGTGCCTTTATGCGTACAAGGAGAGGTTGTGGGGAGAGAAAGGCTTTAGAAAGGTTTGTGGCCTAACGAAACACATGATTTCGGAACTCCTTAGGATTAGACGTGAGGTGGAACGGATCGTAATGGAGGGGATCGTTGAACTCGAGCAGATCCTCTATCCTCCTTACAACAACACAACTGAGATAATTCCTTAGATCTAGCTTTGAGTTAAAGGGCTTTTCTTAGGATCAGCAAATCAATCCATGTACCTTCCACCATTTATATTGATAACTTCTCCTGTTATATGGTCGTTTTCAGCTAAGAAAACGATTGCATGGGCTATCTCTTCGGGTCTAGCTATTCTTCCCTGAGGAGAAAGCATTTTTGCCTTTTTCTTGAAATCTGGGGTTAAGAAACCTGTATCCACAGGGCCTGGAGCAACCGCGTTCACAGTTATACCGTAGGGAGCGAGCTCCCTGGCCAGGGCTCTTGTAAACCCTATTACCCCGGCCTTAGATGCTGCATAGGCAACTCCAACAGTTCCACCACTCTTTCCCGCTATGGAGGCGACGCTTATTATCCTTCCAAACCTCCTTTCAATCATTTCAGGTACAACGAGCTTAGTAACGTTGAAGACTCCCTTTAGATTGACAGAGATCACCCAATCCCACTCATTCTCGCTTATTTCTGTGATCTTAAAGTTTCTTGGGAACACTCCCGCGCAATTAACGAGAACATCGATTCTGCCCATGGCATCCCTAGCTTGCTCCACCAGATCTTCACACTCCCTGAAAATCGAAACATCTGCTCTTATGGCAAAAGCCCTCCTTCCAAGCTTTTTTAGCTTCTTAACCACTTTCATAGCTTTTTCTTCTGATTTAAGGTAGCCTACGGCTACATCACATCCCTTCCTTCCGAAAGCAAGGGCTGTAGCCCCTCCTATCCCCCCGCTTCCTCCAGTAATCAAGACCTTTAGACTGGTCAGCTCCATCTCAACCACCAAGTTGTAGTTTAACCCAAAATAAGGGAAAAACATAGAGGTATGCTTATCGCTACAAATCGTTTCACTCGACGGTGCGGTAACCTTAATGTTTAAAGCGCAATTAATTGAGAAAAGCTGAGAGGAATGCTCGTTGATTATCACGTTCACACTTTCCTCTGTGGACATGCTACCGGAGATCTCGTAGAGTACGTTAAGGAAGCCGAAAGGAAGGGCATTTCCGAAATAGGGTTTTCCGATCACATCATGGTGGATAGGTGGAGGACAGAATATGCGATGAAGCTCAGTCAGCTAGAACAATACGTGAGGATGGTCGAGGATGTTGCTAAAGAATCAAGCATTCCTGTAAGAATTGGGGCTGAGATAGATTACTTTGCTTCAAAAGAAGCTCAGATAGAGGCTATTCTAGATGAGTTCTCCTTCGACTACGCTTTGGGAGCGGTTCACTTCATCGATGGTTGGGCGATAGACGATCCAAGGTACATAAGGGAGTACCTCAGAAGGGATATAAATGAAATATACGAGAGATATTTCTCCCTAGTAAGCAAGATGGCATCTTCGGGGCTTTTTGACATCGTTGCGCACTTTGATTTGGTGAAGAAGTTCGGATTCAGGCCGAGCATTGACATCTATTACCTCGTCAACCCGATTCTAGAAAGAATAAAGGTAAAGGGTCTTTGCATCGAAATAAACACGTCTGGGATTGAAAAACCTGTTAAGGAATTCTATCCTGACAAGGAAATACTCAAAATATGCAGAAAAATGGAAATTCCTATTACTTTGGGCTCTGATTCCCATAGGCCTGAAGAGGTAGGAAGATACTTCGAAAAGGCGGTTTTTACGATTAAAGAGGCTGGCTATGGGGAGATAGCCTCCTTCTGCGGTAGGAGAATGAGGCTTGTTAGACTGTAGATCTCTATCCTGAAGCCCTAATTAGTTCTAATAATGTTAAAAGGCCTCTTTCACCTGCTTACCCTTTATCGCAACTGTTTCAACACTAGAGCATCTGTTCCGAGCCTTCTTGCAACTTCCTTACCTTTTAGAGCTCCCTTCAAGTCCTGCTTATTTGCAAGGATTACCACAGGAGTCTCTTCCTTGAAATAGCTCCACACCTCCTTGAAAATCTTCAATGCGCTCTCCCCGAAGTCTGCACTATCCACGACGTAAGCTATTGCTGAACACCCCCTTACCAAGGACTCCCTGATGGGGGCAAACCTTTCTTGGCTAGGCGTTCCAATTAGGACGACTTTCCAGATTTCTTTGTCTGCATACTTCTCCCTCCTCCTCTTGTATTCCCCGATCGATAGGAGCTTTTTCTTATCGGGGATCCAATAAACAGTCCCATAGTCGAAGCCCACTATAGTGGATCCTCCAGAGCTCCCATAGTCTATTGATAGGGCTTCGGATCTAAATAGTGGATCACAGTAGTCTTTCCTGCTCTGTGAGGGCCTGCAACGTAAACTTTTATCTGCTTCATGCCAATTCGGTCACTCTATTTATAATAATAGCAAGTGAGAACCGATAAGTTATGATACGTCGTTGATGACGAAGAGAAGATAGAGAACAAGTACCGAAGCAGGGCCGTGGAGACCTTAGTTGTCATAACTACGATAGCCTATTGGGCATTTATTTTTCGCAGCACTTCTGGAGCTTCATCTTAAAGCCAACTAACTTCGATCAAACGCTTGAATGGTTTGCCACCTTCCTTCCAAAGTGGGTACTTCTTACCGTCATATCGGTTGCAACTGGAGAGCTAATTGGAATGATGATGGGGAGGAGAAAAGTTAAACAACTCCTTGAAAGCACAAGGAGGCTTCAAATGAGGTCTCTTAAAGAGTACATAGACGTTAGGATGTCAGTTAGCAAGGTTGGCGAGTACATATTCCTCAAGATACTGCCTAGGATACCAGGAAGCATAGAAGAAGAGATAGAGGACATAGAAAGGTCGATTAACGCAGTAAAGGAGGATTATGGTGTGGAAGACAGGGGCTTCATGTCCGCGACGGCATACGTTTCGAAGAAGAAATACGTCGAAAAGGCCACGGAATGGGCAAGGTCCTTATTCGGGAGAAAAAGGCTTAAGATTCTGCTTAAACCTCCGGAAAAGGGAAAAATCTCAATAGATATCGTTGCTTACAGCCCTGAGAGGAGATAGCTCTCCATCTAGCTTTTAATCACTTTAAAGAGCTCAGGGAATCACAACTTTTCCGGGATTCAACAAATTCTTTGGGTCAAACAAGGACTTTATGCTCTTCATCAGCCCAACCTCTTCCTTGCTAAGGTAATCGAGAAGGTCCTCTCTCTTTATCAAACCTATTCCGTGCTCTGCCGTTAAGGCTCCCCCAAGGCTCTTAGCAAGTGAAAATATCTCTTTTTTAAGCTTTGGATAGATCTCTTTCCATTCTCTCTCCTCAAAGCCAGTCTTTAGGGGATGTTGATGCACATTGCCGTCTCCAGCGTGTCCGTACTGAACGATCTTCATTCCGTACTTCTCACCCACTTTCCTGCTCTCATTAACGAAAAGAGCTATGCTCCCAATTGGAACTCCGACGTCCAATATCTCAATGGTCTCATCCTTCAGTCCCTCGTATATTAGGCTCCTCACCTTCAATATCCTCTCTTGCTCCCTTTTAGATTCTGCTAAGAAGACATCAAGGGCTTCGTGCTCCTGACATATGTCAGCTACTTTCTCGCTTGAACTCAGCAGCTCTTCCTCGCTCATTCCCTCCAAGATTATCATGAGAAATGCCTCTCCTTGCTTAACTGGCCATTTTTCTCCAGTAGCTCTCTCTCCGGCCTCTATTCCCTCCTTCTCTATGTACTCTATGGCAAGAGGTATCACTCCGCTCCTTAATATGTATGGAACTGTTTCTATAGCTTTATCTGGGCTCCTATACGGGACTATGAGGGTATAGGTTCCCCAAGGCCTTGGCCTTAGCCTAAAGGTGACCTCAGTTATCACCCCCAGCGTTCCCTCGCTTCCTATGAGAAGGTGCATTAAGCTGTAACCAGTTGCGTTCTTCATCATCTTTCCCCCAAGCCTTAGAATTTCACCGTTAGGAAGTACTACAGTCATTCCAGTCACATAATTCCTCATAACCCCGTACTTAACTGCCCTGGCACCTCCCGCGTTGCAGGCAACGAGACCTCCTATAGTCGCTCCCTCGTCTCCAGGATGCAAGGGAAACCATAGATCCTCAACGTTCCTTTCAAGGTACTCCAGTATCTCCCCTAACGTTACTCCAGCCCCGCACGTCATGGTAAGGTTTTCCTTGTCAACCTCAATTTTTCCCCTTACCCTTTCTAAAGAGAGTATGATGGAAGGCTTTATTGGAACCGCACCTCCCGCAAGCCCAGTTCCCCCTCCTCTAGGTACGACCGCTATCTCCTTGCTGTAAGCGAACTTCATCACCTTTGCCACCTCCTCCGTGTCCTTGGGTTTTACGACAACTACATCCTGGAAGGGTTTTGGGCAGATGTTCCTCGACGTCTCATCAAACAGATAAGGCTTCACCTCTTCTGGATCGCTTATCACATACTCTGACCCTACAATCGATCTCAAACCTTCTATGATGTTCTCATTCATGACAGATCACTTACCACTAGATTAGCTTTTATTTTACTTTATTCGAAGCAGATAAACTTGAGAATGACTTCGTAGTTTTATAGAAGGTTAGGACAAGCTATAATCCGGTTCTTCTGCGCAATTGAGGTAAAAGGTGATGAAATGACGGGTCTTAGGATCGTAGTTTGTGTTAAACAGGTCCCAGCAACGCAAGAAGTTAAGATAGATCCTGAGAGAGGAACTCTAATTAGAGAGGGAATAGAGGTAGAAACAAATCCGTTCGACCTAAATGCCTTGGAAGAAGCGATTAGGCTTAAAGAAAAGCTGGGTGGTGAGGTTATAGCTATAAGCATGGGTCCTCCTCAGGCAGAATCAACGCTAAGAGAAGCGATCGCAATGGGAGCTGATGAAGCGATCCTGCTTTGCGACAAGGCTATGGCTGGGGCTGACACCTTGGCAACGGCTTACACTCTAGCATGTGCCATAATGAAGATAGGGGGCTTTGACCTTGTGATCTGCGGAGAAAAGACTACTGACGGAGATACAGCTCAGGTAGGCCCAGAAGTAGCTGAAAACCTTGGAATTCCGTTCGTTCCTTATGTTAGAAGGATAGAAGAGGTTGGGAGGGGCTATTTGATAGTTCACAGGGAAACCGAGGAAGGTTATCAGGTGGTCAGAGTCCCAATTCCCTGTCTGCTAACCGTAACTAAGGACATAAACCAGCCAAGGCTCCCAACTTTGAGGGATAAGTTAAGAGCGAAGAAAGCTGAGATAAAGATATGGACAGCAGAAGATCTATCGGACGTTTGTAAGGTAAGCAGGTTTGGGTTTCAAGGATCTCCGACAAGGGTAATTAAGGTAGAAACTCCACCAGAACCTAAAAGAGGGGAAGTGATTCGAGGAGATCCAAAAGAGCTTGCAAAGAAACTTGTTGAGAAGCTCATAGAGCTCGGATTTGTGAGGTGATCGGATGGATCTCGATAAGTTAAGGTACAAGGGCGTTATGGTTGTAGCTGAACAGAGAAGGGGGAAAATTCACAAAATAACTTATGAGCTTCTCTGGATAGGAAGGAAACTTGCTGATAAGCTAGGCCAGAAGTTAACCTGCGTTTTGATAGGGAAAGGGATCAGGAAGGAGGCGGAGAGCCTTATCAAGAGGGGAGCTGATAGGGTCTTAGTGTATGAAGACGAAAGGCTTGAGGTCCTTAGGGAGGATCCATATGCGGACATAGTGGTTGATGCTGCAAGGGTTGAGAGGCCCAGCATACTGCTAATCGGTGGTACGAG
>JAVCBX010000075.1:0-7939 GCA_037917635.1 Thermoproteota archaeon
GGCGATTTAGAGGGGATCCAGAGCTCAAGTAGGTAGCATGAACGCTTAGGTGAAACTTTTGTCCCCTATGGAACCGATCCCTCTCTATAGCCTTTAGGTAATTTCTCACCACCTTAGCGTTCACTTCCACTTGAAAAACTCTAAATGTCAAGAGCCTCCCCAAGCATGAAACCCGTTTCCTTTAAGACCTCTTCTATCCTCACATCTCGCTCCTCGTAGGACCTCGGATCCTTCTTTCTTTTTATATGATCTGAGTACTTGTAAGAAGGACCCTTCTTGCTGTATTTTCTGTAGTACCCTTCCTCATCCAAAAGATCGTTCATGCGTTTAAGGGAAGATTCTATCTCCTCCTTTGAAGGATCAATATAACCATCCATTTGCAGGACCAAGGAAAGCGGAAACCTGGGTCTTAAGGGCGGCTTCTCATCTGGATATCCAATGCAGAGTAAGGAGATTGGCAAAACGCCCTTCCTCAAACCAAGCACCCGAATCAACTCCTCGTTTGCTAGGACTGATCCTATGAAGAGAGACCCCAAGCCATAACATTCCGCAGCTATCGCCATGTTCTCAGCAGCCAAGGAGGCGTCCACTATGCTGAATATCTTGAGAGCGTGCCCCTTCCCGTGTTTCAAATAGTGATTATAGCCTAGGACGTCCAGAGTTAAGGCAAGTCTTCTCAAATCAGCACAGATAACGAGAACAACTGGTGCGGTGATATCAGGGTTTCCACGCTTTCAAAACCTTCTTCCTTTTCTCAGGATCCTTCACCCAGATTATGCTGTAAGTCTGCAGGTTGCAAGCAGAGGGAGCCCTCTGCCCTACTTCTACTATCCTCTTGACGATCTCGTCCTCTATAGGCTTATCTTTAAACCTTCTAATCGTTCTCCTTCTGAACAAAACCTCAAGACCAGTACTGCTGGTCAAGGAATCACCCTCTATCGGGATAAATCCTGAACTTTCTTGGAGGCTACTAGTCCGAACTTCGCTTTTAAATGCAGTCGCAAATTCATAACGCTTGAGAGTGATTAAGATCGCATACGAAGGAACAATAAAGGACCCTAGGTTTAAGGGAGTTGGGCCCTGAACCTCATTAGTTTGCGAAAAACATTATAGGAAGGCGTTGTTGCCCTTTATCCCTTCTGAATTTTTCGAGTCCCTCCAAGCTCAGATTCAAAAACTATCGTAGTCGAAGGTTAGAGAAACGCTAAATTGTTTTATTGGTTCTTCCTTATCTAACATTATATTCCCCCAACTTTTGACGCAAAAATTATATTTCCCCTTCAGAAATTGTAATCGAGCCCGGGTAGCTCAGGGGGAGAAAATAAAAAGGAGATTGTCCATTTCCCCAAAGCGCTCGGCTGAAGAGTCAAAATCTCAGAAACCGAGTCGTCGTGGGTTCGAGTCCCACCCCGGGCATCTCTTCTCTATTTTATTACAAAAATCTCAATCTTGGTGAGAGATCAATTTAAAAATAACTGTTAAAGCCTTTAAAGAAGAGCTTCGTCGATCATTATCGCTTTTCGATCGAAAATGCAAACCTCTACAATAGCTTGTAATGGGGACTCTAAACCACTAAATTAAAGTGGGATTTTCAGTCCCTTATCCTCTCTAATATCCCCACCGTGAGCAAAATCTGGCTCCTTGTTGGGAAGGGCATGTTTATGTCATTTATTATCTCATTAAGTACCGAGATAGCCTTGCTTGCCCTAACCCCGTAGCTTAAACTCTCGTCCCTAAGGGCATCTATGGCCTCGGTAGCGGCTCTCCTTATGTTCTTAGGAACGCCCCTATCTTGAGATATTTTATCAAGGATCTGAACAGCTCTTTCAATTTCCGATAAATATTTCTGTCTTCCCATGGCAATATCACCTCCCATGGTGGGATAAAGAGCCAAATTAGCAATTCCCTCTTGCACTTAAAATATTATACACTCACACTTAACGGCACTCAGCCCTAATATTTTGGCGTACTCAAGTACGAGATCTAACTTTACGTTAAAAAGATAAAGAATAACATCTATGTCTTATACTTCCTTGTTTTTCTAATGACTTGGCCTTAAATAAAAACGATGAAGCATGTTTATAAGGAAAATGGGCTCACTCCCTGCTCTCTGCTTACGTTAGCTTATAAAAAGCGAAGTGCACCTAATCTTGGATATCAGTTGGCGGACCTTCCTCTCGAGGAAAAATCTAGAAGAATATCTGAAGCCCTTAAGAAGGGCTGGAAGATGCTCAGTGAGATATGTCCAGGCTGCGGAGCTCCTCTTTTCCAGACGAATGGTGAAACAATCTGTCCTGTCTGCAACACAAGGTACATCTTGGTTAAATCGGATGAGGAAGCTGCTGAGGAGCTTTTAAGACTGAAGCTTATGGAACTCAAAGAACTCCTTTCATCCAAGGCTGGAGAGGTTGCCAAGGAGATCTCAGAGACCGATAACTATCAAGAATTAACCATACTCGTCAACCTACTTAATGGCCTCCTAGACGCGCTAAACAAGATAAAGAAGATAACGGAGAAGGAAGTTTAAGATTACTTCTTAACAAGAGGTCCTGATAGACCTGATTTCAAGAGAATGATGTTAAGAGCTTCCTTCGGTGTTGTTCTTAGGGTTCCCCTTCTCGGAACTAGCTTGATGAAGTAGAAACCCCTCTCTTCCCTTATTGAGAAGAGATAATGGTCATCTGAAAGCCTTATAAGCCTTCCTCCCTCATTAAACCCGTATGAAAACGTTAATAGGAAGTCAACTGACCTTCTCTTGTCAAAAAGAAACTCAACAACAATACTTGCTATTTTATCGCAGTTTATCTTCGAACACGAGGATCCTTCAACTACCCTTATAGAAACCTTCCTACAAACAAGCTTTCTCCCCTTCTTGGACGATAAATCGGTCATGATTGTGTCAGAGCATCCATCTGCCATTAAGAGGCCAAAAAGAAACTTTAGAAAGCTTGGACTCCTTCCTAGTTTAATTATTTCTCCCCTTCTCATCTTCCTCATACTCCTTATTCGCAAATTCGACTATTCTGGCAGCCAACAAGGGACCAACACCTTCAACAACCTTCAATTCCTCTTCAGATGCAGTGAAAACCTTTTTGAGCTTACCAAAGTGCTTTAGGATCCTTTTAGCTGTTAAAAGGCCGATTCCCGGTATGCACGTTAAGATCCTCTCTAAGACCTCCCTGTCCTCCATGGCTGGTGGATGCTTAACCTCCGGAATTGACCTCCTCTCAACCTGTTCCCTTATTGCAAGCAGTCTTATTAATTCTGCACTCTCCTCGGGATCCTTTGCCCAAATTATTGGAATCCCACCAACTACAAGGCTAAGAGCGAGCCCCATTAGAGATCTGGGACTTACTCCCCTTCTCTCAGGCTTGTATGGCGATTTTCCCTCTATAAGGAGCATTGGTCTCTTGTAAACCGACTTAAGCTTTCTTATCTGCTCGAATATCCTTCCCTCAACTAAGGAAGATGCGAGATCATCGACGGTCTTCCTCTCAATTGCAACCTCGTCGCTTACCACGTAATCCCCCATTTCAAGCCTAGAAACGCTTATTCTCACGTCGTTGAAGGAAGCAAGCCTTCTGACAACCTCACCTCCAAGCTCCCTTACGTCAACCTTAATTGTTACCTCTGGAACCTTCTTCTCCCCTTCCTCTCCCATCTCAAGCTGCTCCTCCAAACTAGGCCTTCTTCTCCTCTCCCTAAGGATGGAGCTTATTTCCCTTATAGTCTTCATAACCTTCCTCTCCTTTACAACCGTTGACCAGTAGAAGGACTCCTCCCTCCTCCCTGACATGAGTACTATTACCTTACCAGGCCTCACCCTTCCAGTCCTACCTTTCCTTTGAATCTGCCTTATTACTGATGGAACTGCATCGTAGAACACTACTAGGTCAACTTCAGGTATGTCAAGCCCTTCTTCCCCCACGCTAGTTGCAATCAATAGGTCATACTTCCCTGAGGAGAACTCTCGAATTATCCTCTTCTGCTCCTCCTGACTCATCCCCTTGAGGCCTTCTCTGCTTGCCTGACCTATGAAAAGGGAAGAGCTTATCCCAATCCTTTCTTTAAGGTAGCTCAGAACATTTTCAGCTGTTCTCCTGTAATTTACGAAAACAATTCCCCTCTTTCCGGACCCAATTCCCTCTCTTCTAAGCAACGATGCTAGTTTTCTTAGCTTAGGATGGACCTCTTCCTTTGGGAGGGAGTTTATCCAGTTCCAGGCCTTCATCACCCTGAAGTCCTCTAGAAGCAGTCTGTCAGATGCAGTGGTCCTCCTCCTCTTTATCACCTTCTCCAAATACCTCTTAGCTGGTTCTGGCCCCTGCGTCTCAAGGAGATCCGTAAAGTAGTGAAGTTTTATCAGGGCAGCAACGAGGATAGAAGCTCTTCTGTCCTTGGCTGCTGCTTCTGCCCTCAGCTTGAGCAGATCCTTGAGCCTAACGTACTCCTTCTTAGATTCTACCATTCCCATCTCACGAAGCTTATCTAGAAGTTCCTTGTATAAAGCCTTAAGCTCCTCCAACACTGACCTGTAATTCTCTGGGAGCTCCGCTCTCACCCACTCAACCCTAAGGTCTGCGACGTACTCCCTTACATCTGGGCTCCTCCTAGACCTAGCCTCCACCCTGCTAATCTTGAGGTTCTCGATTACTTGCATTATCTTCTCCTTATTGCTTCCTGGAGAAGCTGTTAGTCCCAATATCCTCGGATTTCTTGCGATCTCAACGTACTTCTTGGCTATCAAGGTGTAAGGGTATTCCCCGACGGCCCTGTGGGCCTCATCAAAAACTAGGAGAACGAAGTCGGACAGGTCAAGCCTTCCAGTAAGGATGTCGTTCTCAACCGTCTGAGGCGTTGCTGAAAAGACCCTCCCCTTTCTCCAGAGCTCCTTCCTTTTTATAGGAAGAACGTCTCCAGTAACGAGTAAAACCAAGTCGTCCTTTAGGTTCAGGATTTCTGAGAAGAATCTGTGATGTTGGACTGCTAGCGGCCTTGTGGGAGCCAGTATCATGGCTTTTCCGTTGGGAAAACCGTGGAGCCTATGGGCCATTACCATGGCAGCTATGGCCGTCTTCCCAAGCCCAGTTGGAAGGACAACAAGAGTGTTCTCCTTAACTGCAATGGCTGATATGTACTCTTGATAAAGCCTGGATTCAAGCCTTTCAGGCCTTATTAAGGGGTGTTCAACGAAGCCCCTTTTTGGAGACCTCCTCATCACCAAACAATTTGCTTAGGCCCTTGCCTCTTTTAAACTGAATCCTATGAAGTTAGTAAACTATTCAAGGCTCTCGATGTACTTCTCATATTCCTCAGGCCTCATAAGCTCTTTAAGCTCCTCCTCCAAGTTTTTTGCCTCGAGCTCGACGATCCAACCCTCCTCATAAGGATCCTCTGTTATTCTTTCAAGCTCTCCAACGACGAAGGCCTCCTCCTTCTCTTCTGCAACACCAGCCTCCTTGTTTACGGCCCTTATCCTCCCGCTAACAGGTGAATAAAGGTATTCTGATGCTTTTGCGCTTTCTATGACCCCAAAGGGTTCATCCTTCTTGACCTCAGTACCAATTGGCTTTACTTCAACTGCCGTAAGTTCTCCAAGCTGTTCAGCTGCGTAACGAGTTATTCCAACCCTAACGATGTTTTCAGACACTCTTAACAGCCACTCATGGGTCTTCGTATAATACCTGTCTCTTGGAATCTCCTCCAAACCAACCCCCAGTAAGCTTGATAAGGGGTAAAACTAAAACTTAAGCCCAGGCCTAAGAGACAGGGACTATTCCAGCCCTTTCTATTGCGAAAATTGCCTCACCCTCCTCCAAGTAGGAGGAGTCGACTATCCTTATGAGCCTTCTGTTGCCCTTAAGCCTCCTTATTAGCAGAACTAGATCAGGAAGATGCCCTAGGACAAATCCTCCAGCTGGTCCGTACTTCTCGAGCTCAATTCCCTTCGCAACCCTTCCAACGACTTGATTGGTTATGAAAACCAAGGCTCCCATGTCACTTGCCCTTCTAAGAACCCTGAGAACATCCTTAACAGCTTGCTGCCTCTGAGAGAGTTCTCTTATTCCCTTAAACTCAAGCCTGAAGGGAGTGAGAAGGGAATCGACGATCAAAAGCCCAACTTCCCCTCCTTTAATCAGGTTCGATGCCCTCTCAACGGCTACCGATAGCTCGTAAGTGCTGGTTACCGGAGAGCAGAAGATCCCCTCCATTATCTCCTTTTCATCAAGTCCCCTCAAATGGCACATCTCCATGATCCTTGTAGGGGAGAACCCCCTCTCTGTATCTATGTAAAAGACCTTAGTCTCAAGGCCCCCTTCCTCCCCTCTAAGCCTTGCGTTTATCGAGATGTGCATGGCCATCTGAGTCTTTCCCGATGCAGGCCTTCCGTACAGCTCAACAAGCGTTCCTTGCTCGAGACCTCCTCCTAGAAGTTCGTCAAGTTCCTTAACCCCGATCTTTAGCCTTCTTTTCTCCCCAACCATCTCATAAGCTGGCTTTATCTCCACATAGGGACTGCTTATGGCTCTAAGTACCTTCCTTGCAACCTTAACATCTATTCCAAGCTTCTCTGAAAGCTCAGAAGCAGTCATGTACCTCACTTCATTCAAGCCAAGGCTTGAGATCCTCTCTATCAGCTTTGACGGAATTCCATGAGCTAAAAGAGCTTCTTTGATCCTATTAGACTCCTGATTCATGCTTTCTCACCCCCAGAATCAGTAAGTCTTTCAGCCTGTTGGTCATGATGTGGAGGAAGGGCGTTATAAGGACTAGAATAAGCGCCATTTCAATGGAAACCGGCTCGACAAAGTTTGAAGCGAGAAGAGCAACTAAAAGGAAGCTTTCCTCATCTATGATCGGGGTCCACTGCCCTGGCTTCCTCCCAAGCCTCCTTTTTATAAAGGACCCCGTTAGGTCTCCTGTCATCGCACTCAAGCCTTGAATGAAGCCTGTGAGTTCCCTTCCCTGAATCGTTCCTATTAACGTTCCAACTAATAAACCAGAAAGCATTCCTCTAAAGGTCTTGTGGTCTCCAAATATCCTTTGGCCATCCCAAAGCTTAAATCCAAAGTCTATTGGCTTTCCTCCACCAAGCACAACTGGAGAGGCGTTCGCGAAGTACGCGGGCAGTATGTACCAGAGAGATGAGACCAGGTTGCTGAGGTAGCTCATCCTCACACCACCTTTTATGGGTCAAGCCCCAAGATAATCTTACTCACCCTCTCATCGGACTCGACCTCAAGCTCATAGGTGTTGGATGGTCCCTTTAATACCCTTATAGACCTCGAAGCAATCTTCTTCATTGGAGGACCCCCAAAAGGATCTCTTGTCGATCTTTCACAAGATACCAAGAAGAAAACGGAGTTTAATGAGGTAGAAATGTATCTGAGGTAAGCCACCTGAAATATAAGCTCCCTATGAAGCCTTATGCATGCCCTTACGTCGTTCTTCACCTCCTGAATCTTTGCTATGTAAGGGAGGGTGAACTCATCGAATACAACCTTTCTGAACCCCCTTAAGGAACCCATCCTCAGCACCCATTTGCTCTGATCTTCCCAGCTCCTAATTGGAACTCTGTAAACTCTTCTCACAAATTCCTCCCCAATTTTAGAGCTAAGCCTCCTGAAAACCTCTATAGAGTTTGAAGAATCAAGAAGGAGGACCTTCTCCCTTGGAGAGATCGTTTTATATATGAGATACATGATTAACGTGCTCTTCCCAGCTCCTTCTGGCCCGTGCACTAATAGCACTCCAGGTCTCATGAGTATTCTCAAGAGCTCGTCTGGTACCGTTTTTGAAGTCTCTTCCAAGATAACTACCCCTCCAAACCTCCTTGTCCCATGCAGAGATATGAAGCTAGCCTAATTTTAAAGGAATCCGCGAAAAATTATTGGGGGATCTTGAGAGAAGTTAAGAGGCTTGGGTTCATCGTGAACCC
>JAVCBX010000002.1:0-7887 GCA_037917635.1 Thermoproteota archaeon
GGTTTTGGCAGAGGACGTAATATCGGATCTTGACGTCCCTCCTTTTGACAGATCCATGTTCGACGGTTATGCCGTGAGAGCAGATGATACTTATGGGGCTGAAGAAGATAGGCCTGTTACTTTGAGGATAATAGGAGTTGCTGAGGCAGGAAAGCCGTTTAATGGCATCGTATCAGAGGGACAGGCAGTTGAGATAGCAACAGGGGCTCTAATACCACTGGGAGCTAACGCTGTAGTTCCAGTTGAATGGACAGAAGCAAGAGGTGACTTGCTCCATGTCTTCAAGTCCGTAGCGCCAGGATCTAACATACAGGGGGCCGGATCAGATGTAGCTGCTGGAGAGGTCCTCCTGAGCTCCGGAATGGTCTTAAGTCCGAGAGAAATAGGCTTGTTGGCTGCCATAGGCATGTCAAAAGTTAAAGTGTATAAAAAGCCGATTGTAGCAATTTTAAGCACGGGAGAGGAGCTTGTTTCTCCCGGAGCTGCCCTAGAATACGGGAAGATTTACGACATAAACTCCTACACGATCTCAACCTCAGTGCTCATGGACGGAGGAGATCCTAAGATCTTAGGAATATTACCAGACGACCGGGAATCGATCTTAAGGGGAATAAGAGAGGCTTTGAAGCTTTCAGATCTTGTGATAATATCGGGGAGCACTAGCGCAGGAGCTGGAGATGTGGTTTACAGGGCATTAAATAGCGCTGGAAAGCCGGGTGTTTTGGTTCACGGAGTCGCTATGAAGCCTGGTAAGCCCTTCGTCCTCGCGTTAATTGATGGAAAGTTCGTTATGGGGCTGCCAGGATACCCGACCAGCGCCCTGATCGCCTACAGGAAGTTCGTTTCCCCGCTTGTAAGGAGGATGGCAGGAATTCGTTACGTTGAGCCCCATCCATTGAGAGCGAGGTTGGGGAGGAGGACCAAAACCTCTCCTGGAAGGAGAAATTTCTTGCCCGTTGCCCTCATATCCGATGAAAAGGGAAAGGCCCTGGCCTTCCCCATTCCCACAGGATCCGAGGCCATATCAACCTTGACTAGGGCTGATGGATACGTTGAGGTCCCGGAAGAGGTGGAGTACTTAGAAGAAGGAGAGGAAGTGTTAGCAGTTCCCTTCATCGACGACTTGAGGCCAGCTGACTTGAGTTTTATAGGAAGCCATTGTCCCGCTGCAAATCTGCTCCTGCTAATGCTGAGAAAGAAGGGAGACTTCAGGGTAGTTCAGGTTAACGTTGGTTCCTTAGGCGGATTTGAGGCAATAAGGTCCGGGGAGGCAGATATCTCAGGAGTTCACGCGTTAGATCCAATGACTGGATCCTACAACCTTAGCTTCATGGAAACCTACTCCCTTAAGGGAGTTGCAAGACTTGTAAGGGGCTACGACAGGATTCAGGGCCTAATAGTAGCTAAAGGAAATCCAAAGGGAATTAGAGGTGTGGAAGACTTGTTGAGGGAAGATGTTAAGCTTGTTAACAGGAATAAGGGCTCTGGAACGAGGATCCTTTTGGATTACCTGCTCGAGAAGCTTGCATTCGAAAAGGAGGTCTCGCTTAAGGAGATAAGGAGCTCTATTAGGGGGTACGAGATCGAGAGGAAGACTCACTCAGGGGTTGCTGAGGCAATTGCAAGGGGGCTTGCAGACGTAGGTCTTGGAATAGAGTACGTCGCTAGGCTTAAAGGGCTTGACTTCATCCCTCTAGTCAAGGAGAGGTATGATTTCTTGATAAGGTCCGAGAGGCTTAGAAAGGAATCGATGAAGCTGTTTCTGGAACTACTAAGGTCAGACGAGTTTGCTGAGATTATTTCAAAGATGCCGGGATATGAGATAAACGAGGACGTTGGATCCTTCCTGCATTAGCCCTTCAAGGACTCCTCATATCCCCTTGCAACCCACACTATGTGCCCTGCCTCAGGAAGGATCAGCTCTTTAAGGGCAAGTTCAACCCCTTTCTTCGATCCAGGAAGACAGAAGATTGCCCTTCCCTTTCTAATCCCAGCCAAAGCCCTGCTCAACATTGCAGCAGGCCCTATCTCCTTAAAGCTTAGGTATCTGAACAGCTCTCCGAACCCATTTATCTCCTTCTCGAAGAGTTTAGAGGCAGCTTCAACCGTAACGTCCTCTGGATGTAGGCCCGTTCCTCCACACAGCAGTATGACGTCGACTTCGTTTAAAGATCTTTCAATTTCCCTCATTATTGCTGATTCCTCGTCGGGCAAGATGTTCCTTATCACCACCTCGTTTCCAGCGGATTCTATGATGGAAACTGCCAGATCTCCAGTTGGATCTGAAAAACTCCTTCCTTTCTTCATCGCATCATATCTGGAAGAGCTAACGACATAAACTGCGTATTTGAGTTTTCTTGGAGACCTTCTCCTGTGCTCCTCAACCGGTCCTTCCATCCTGCTTTAGTCGAAATTGTTTTATTTAAATACGATATGACATGAGTTGCAATTCGATATGATACTCAGGGACCCCTATGACAGACCTCTGCTAAACCTAAGAATTTCAGTAAACCATGAATGCAATCTAAAGTGCTTCTTTTGCCATGCAGAAGGATATCATAACGGAGAAAAGGAATTGATGACGCCTGAGGAGATAGGTAGCCTAGTGAAAATTCTCAGAGAGTTTGGCGTTAGATCGATAAAGCTAACCGGTGGCGAGCCTCTTCTTAGGGAAGACTTAAGCGAGATAATAGCTCAAATTAAAGCGATTGAGGGAATAAAGGACATAGGATTGACGACGAATGGGACTCTTTTGGATGAAAGGGTTCAAGACCTGATTGAAGCCGGTCTAGATAGGATCAACATAAACTTGCCTTCTTTGAAAAAAGGTGTCTACAAAAGCATTACTGGTATGGATGCTCTTGAGAAGGTTTTAAGGGGGATAGAGAAGTCTCTGTCGTTTGGTATAAAAAGATTGAAGGTTAACCGCGTCATGTTAAAGGGGTTAAATGAAGGAGAGCTGGATCTCTTGATAGAGTTCGCAGCAAGCATAGGCGCTGACGTTCAGCTCATTGAACTGCAGGATAAGGATCCAAATTCCCTTCTTCTTAGGAAATATAGTGTAAACTTTCGGGAAATAGAAGAAAACATAAAAGAAAAGGCTGTTTCCGTCAAAATTCGCCAAAACATGCATAACAGGCCGGTATACGACTTAGGTGACGTTAAGATCGAACTTGTGAAGTCTATGAGCAATCCAGATTTCTGCTACCATTGCACAAAAATCAGAGTAACCCATTTTGGGGCTTTCAAAACTTGCCTTCTATCGAGTAAGCCCCCAATAAGGTTTCTGAAGCAGCTAAGAGCCGGAAAGAGGGAAGAAGTTGTTAATTTACTTTTAAAGGCCGTTTCTGAGAGAGAGCCCTATTTCAAGGGCTGAAGAGCCGGAAAACTGCGCAAATAAGACCCTCTTAAATAAGGCATTTAAACGCGCTTTTTAACGAAGTTCCATGTTAAAGCTGGGCTTTTTCGGCCAAGAAGGGGTTGGTAAAAACCTCAATCAGCTCAGCACTATCCATCTTAATGTCTTATCTCATGGAAGAGGAGGGAAATCCGACTGTGGTAATGGATTTAGATCCAGTCAAGGCCAGTTTGACCGAGCTTTTCCTAGGAAATGAGGGTTTTTCACGGAGTTCACGATCTGCTCATGGGAAACAGGTTTCCTGAAGAGATCATTTACGAGCCACTCCTTTCTCTTGAGGATTCAAGCATAAGGCGCAAGTTTTCCGACCTGATAAAGCTAAAGGTGATCCCAGCTGGGGAGAAGGATCCTTCGATCCTGTCCAATGAGCCTCTTGACTTAGTGCTCCTAAGACTAAGGTCTCTTGAGTCATATCTCAGCGCGTTGGGAGTTGGAATTCTAATAGTCGATCTTCCATCCTCGTGCATGCTTTCAAGGCCCTTAATTAAGGCCGTTTCAAGATGGCTCGATTTGTTGATCCCGTCTTTCCTCTAGAAAGGGATTCCATCTTTAAAATTAGGAGAGAATTCCTTTCCATTGAAGTTGGGCCCGAGCTTGTCCGATCAGCCTCCCGAGCCAATTTCCACGTAAATACTTGATCGTTCGGGGACTGGAATCCCGACCTTCACTCCAAGGCCATTGTAGCTCGCGTTATCCTTGTAACCTCCCATCCAAACGATCCTAACTCCCTCATTCCAGAGGATTTCAACCATCTTTGCTGCAATCCTGTCCCTAACTTTAATGGTCCAATATGGAAAGAAGCTTCTAACGCTTAGCCTAACAGCTAGCAAAGATAATAGGATTACACAACCAATAAGGCCATTTCTCTCATCTCCTCACCCCATTGGGATTGGAAGGGGTTATTTGCCAGAACTGCAAGAATTAAAGCGGCCAATATCAGCAGGAACCAAATCAAGTCTTCGATTTCATCATCCACCAGGGATCACCCTCCCATCGCTAGTTATGGTCAGGCTGCTTCCACCAATGGCTTCCCCCTCAAATCCATCTGGAAAGCCATTTAGAATGAATCTTTGGCCGTTCATTGAGAACAAGGCTGATCCATTGCCAAAGAACTTTAGAGAATAATTTCCTTCCGGCAAACTCACAATTACTTCCACATCATGATCCCTTGCCCTTTGAGCAAGAATTATAACGGAGGAAGCAAGCCTTTCCCCAAAGTTTTTCGTTCTAAGGCGAGTTAAATGCATAGAGATTGTAGCTGAGATCAGAAGTAGGGCTACAAACATCAAGATCCTAAGAGTCTCATTAAGCTCTCTGTTCACCTGATATCACCAGCTTCACGCTTTTTCCTGTCCAAAAAGCCTTTATTTTCACCAATCCCTTTACTGAGGCATTTAGGGGTTCTATTTCAAATGGAAACTCCAAAGTGATCTTAGATTCTCCGCATATAGTTGAAACCTCATTTCCAGAGGCTAAGATATTCACTCTAAAGGGAGTGAAGACGATGCCCTCAACTGATCCCCCTCCAACTGCAGAGCTTATTAGATTGCTTATTGTACTTAGAACCGAGTTGGCGCAGCTGGTTTCAACCTTTTTCTCAACATCAGAAGCTAGAGGAGTCAATGCTCGCAAGGTGATTAACAAGCTAATTAGGCCGAGAGTTCCTATCAGGGCATAAGAGATCGTCTGATTCAACTCAAATAGTGTGTCGTTGAATGAGTTATTTTTGAAGCAGATCCTCGAATATTTTTACGAGGTGGACAGTTAACTTATCCTATAAAGCAAAGAGTTAGTTGTGTACTGGGTTAGATTTAGGATGGCAATACCCTTCCTTAGACCCTCTAAGGAAAAGTCTAGAAGGAAGTTGATCAACCTCCTTAGTTCGGCGGTATGCGAGATAAGGATTGTGAACCCCATCGCTCAAGAAGTAGCTGAGAGGTTGGCTGAACTTTTCATCGAACTAATTGAAGCAAATGAGTTGGAAGTTGAAAAGATGAACGCGGTCATAAGCCAGCTGGAAGAGGGATTTTAGGCTATGTCCACCCAATCCTCGCGGTGATAGGCTTGATAGACATATCAAGTAAGCCCGTAATGAGAAGGATTGCGAGGGCCTCTGGGAAGATAATGCTATCCGAGGAAAGCATCTCGAGGATAAAGGAGGGAAGGGTTGAGAAGGGCGATGTTTTCAGCGTTGCTAAGGTAGCTGCCGTCATGGCAGTAAAAAGGACGCCTGAGATAATCCCCTTTTGCCACCCAATACCAATAGAAGACGTGAAAGTAGATTTTCAGCTTGCAAACAATTTCATTAAAGTGAATTTGGAGGTCAAGGCCTTTGCAAAGACGGGAGTTGAGATGGAGGCATTGGCTGGAGTGACCGCTGCTCTCCTTGCGATATGGGACATGGTAAAGAAGTACGAGAAGAATGAGTTGGGCCAGTATCCCTCAACCTCGATGACGGAGATCAAGGTGGTGAGGAAGGTCAAGGAAGAATTGTAAAATATTTTAATGATTTTGAAGGCCAGCACCATGGGAGGTGCCTTCATGCCCAAGTACGTCATAGAGCAGGATAGGGATGAATGCATAGGTTGTGGGGTGTGCGCTGGGCTTTGTCCAGATAACTGGGAAATGGCAGAAGACGGAAAGTCCAACCCCTTGAGTACAGAACTCGAAGATCTGGGCTGCAACATGGAAGCAGCCCAAAACTGTCCTGTGAACTGCATACACATATATGAGGTCTCTAATGGGGAGAAAAAGCAACTAATCTAATCTCTTTCTCCCTTTCTTTACGATAAGATCTTAGCTATAATTCTCTCTTAGACCTAAGTTTGTAGGAATAAAGTAGAATGTATGCGCTCAGCGTGAGCTGGGTCTATCATCTTGCTTCTAGTGATGCTCGCGTTCATCATCGCGCAATAAATCTAGTTGCAACGGAATATATAAAGTGCTCATGTGCTGTCAGGTGATGAGCCTTGAAGGTAGTAGCCATAGTTGGCTCTAGATCTAAGGAGGTCTTCAAGAAATTGGTTAAGAGGGCGAGAAAAGCAAGAATTTATGCTCTGGTTCGCGATGACATCTTGCTCGAGGAGACAAAGGGAATTAGTGGGATCTTGTTCCTCTCAAAAGAAGAGGTCTCTCTAATAGAGCGAGAAAAGTTTAATCCTAAGGAGATGTTACCCTTCCTCAGACAGGATGACTTTCTTCTTCTCATAGGGTTCTCAAAGGGTTTCTATCCAAAGATCTTGGCCGATAATGAGGGCATCCTTCCTGATGAAAGGTTTCTGCTTGCGAGGGTTGGAAAAGGTCCTGAAAATGTGCGAAAAGTTTCAATGGAGAAGATTTGGGAGTTCTTGATGAAGAGAGTTCCTGAATATCCAGCGCTTTTGGACTGTGGTCTCTGCGGCTTTAGAAGCTGCGATGAATACCTAAGGGAAGCTATTGATGGAAAGGAGGTGAAGTGCGTTTCATCCCATACCTTCGCCTCTGTTGACGGGAAAACGATAAAAATGAATCCTTTCATAATAAATCAGCTCAGAAAGCTCGTTAAAGCTTATTTAGGCTCGCTTAAGGGCATAAATGTTGAGGAGATGAGGGAATTTCACATGAAGCTTGAATTTAAGTAGCACTGCAGATAAGTTCTTGAACTGCAAACGGTGTGAGCCATGATCGAGGCCGAGGAGTGTTACCATGAAATCAAAGCCGACATTGTGGAAAGATTCTTTGCACATCTAATAGACCTAGCAGCAGTTATTATCATCACTTTGCCCTTTTTTGCCCTCTTCTCCCTTACTTTATCTGGTTTATTGAGTTTTATGGCGATTACTGGTTTCATATTTGTAACGTACATCTCATACTTCTCATTCATGGAAGGAACTCGCTTTACAACTATTGGAAAAAGGGCATTTCATCTTTACGTTCTAGATCTCGATCTAAAGCACCCATCACTACGCCAGGCAATAATTCGAAACGTGATTAGGGTAGCAGACTTTGTCCTTCTATATCTCCCAGCTCTAGCCAAGGATGGAAGGAGGCTTGGTGATGCAGCCGCTAAAACCATCGTAATCTCGGAGAAAAAATTGAGACCAAGAATTCCAAGCCCTTCTCTCTGCAAAAGAATATTAATGGCCCCAGAAGGATCCCTCTCGGAGGAAAAGGCCCTAATAAAGGGATTCATTTCAGCAATCGAGGAGGAATTAGAGAAGTTAAAGGGTGAAGAGCTTAGAAGGATAAGAGAATTCCTTAAAATAAAGTTCGGAGTTAGTGAAGATTATCTGCGCAAATTTGCCCTTGATGCCTTCCAGCTTGAAGAGGAGAGGGTCGATGTTGCCCTTCTAGCCCTGGCTTCCCTCTCAGGAGCCGTAAAGTTCGGTGAAGAGAGGTCTTTGAGACTGGGTAGATTAGCGTATAGGAAAGCGTCAGAGGAAACGGATTCTTTAAGCCTTAAACTAAAGTTTAGAGCGAAGGAAAAGGCG
>JAVCBX010000008.1:0-7817 GCA_037917635.1 Thermoproteota archaeon
CCTCTCCCAGGTGCGGAGAGGATGTATCCTGAAACGGACATACCTCCCATAAGTTCTCGCGAAATAGTTGAAAGGGTCTCCAAGAGCCTTCCTGAAATGCCTGAAAAAACAATAAACAGGCTCATTAGGAAGTATGGTTTGAGTAAAGAGCTAGCAGAGCTTTTATTCGATAGCATGAAGTTCAAACTCTTCGAGAAGATTGCTCTTAAGTATCCTAGTGTGTCAGCTAGCTTCATAGCCAACACTTTGACATCTACTCTTACTAGTTTAAAGAGAGAGGGAATTCCGATTGAGAACTTAAGGAACGAAACGATCGAAGAGTTGTTTGCTTATATTAACGAGAGAAAACTTGCAAAGGAAGCTGTTCCAGACGTTCTAATTGAACTTGCGCTCGAAAAAGCTTCCTCGGTTAAAGAAGCTGTCCTAAAGAGGTACATACCAATCGAAGAACTGGATAAAATCATAGATGCTAAGATAAATGAATTTAGGGAAGAAATTCTAATAAGAGGCGAGAGAGCATACGGCCTATTGATGGGAAAAGTCATGGCGGAGGTAAGAGGAAGGATAGATGGGGCCATTGTAAGCAGGAGGGTTAAGAAGAAACTGGTTAGATTTCTCGAGGATCAGAAGTAATCTAAAAGGGATTCCCTCTTAATTCCAGATATAACCTCCTTAAAGCTCGTTCCTAGAGCCTTTAAAAGCTGACCAAATGTCGTTTCCATTATTTCCAAGTACTTGTCTAGGTCCAAATCTTCCTTTCTTGCAAACTCAACTGGTTTAACCCCATTCTTATCCTTAGTCTTAACGAAGGAAATTATCGTTCCAGGGGGGATCTTCAACCCCTTCTTCTGCTCTAACATAATAGCAGCTTTCACATGCTGTGGGGTTGTTTTCACATATCCATCTGTCGGCTTAGTTAACATGACTTCAAACGCTACCTCATCCAAAGAAAATTCTTCTCTCTCAAGCTTGTTGTACCACCCTCTTATGACTTCAAATATTTTCTGCTTTGCCGTCTCAAGATCTTCACTACCCTTAACATCCTTAAGTATAGAAATCACATCATCAAATGCTTTTCTAACAAAAACAGGAATGTTCCTCTTTTTTCCCAAAAGACCCTTTATCTCAACGCTGCCGTCCTTCAAGATTCCAAGATAGTTCTTTTTTAGGTCAGACAATATCACATATCTATAAAACTTATCCAATTCGAGCTCTATCTTCATTTCTTCCCTTATCTTCCTGCAAAGCTCTTCGATCTTCTCTATGGGCGCGTTCTCAACGAACAGACTGTCAGTATCCCCATAAATAACCTTTAACCCGATTTTTTCCGCTTCTTTTATTGAAGAAAGAATTGCCTTCCTACCTATGGCAGTTATCATCTCAGCAGTTGGAGGAGAGTAAAGCGGGAAGTTTTCGTATCCGAACACCCCATAGGATGCGTTCAGAAATACCTTTAATCCCCTCTGGACTGCTCCATACCATTCCCTTTCATCAGGACTTTTTTCAGGATCCTTTTCTGCTTTCTTACACCAATTAACCCTCAAATCCCTTATGGTCTTGATGAGATCTGGTATAATTCCCAAGCCCTTCTTGCACACCCAGTGAGGCAACTCTTCAACTGGTCTATTGTCCCTGCACTCTCTATGGGGGCAGTTTATCGTTTCAAAGCTTATTCTCCAAGTTCCGATTATGCTTGGATACATGCTTGCAAAGTCCAGTACGACAACGTTAAAGTGAGGTCCCGGAACTGGCTCAAGAACGAGAGCTCCTCTGTACTTTTTACCCTCTATTGTTGCCTTGCTATAAGTTTCCTTGCCTCTAATCTCCTGGATTTCATCAGGATTAGGTATTAGCCATCCCCTCCTTCTATATTCATAAAAAATCATGTTTGAGATCCACTTTGAGATGCCGTATCTTGCAACATCTTCGATCGTGAGCTTTGATATCCTAGAGAAAATGAAGAGGAGCCTAATTAAGAAGCCGTCCTTTATCGTCCCAAGCTTAAGTGTTAAGTAGGCGTCTTGGAAAGAATACTCAGCTAATTGCTCAGCTGATAGTTCTGGAATGCTGGACTTATCCACGTGTATTTTTCTTTCATTTAACAGGGCCTCTGCAACCTCATCGAGGGTCGCTCCTATATAAGCATTATTGAAAATGTATACCCTAATTGAGGAATTTCTGAAGAGTTTGTACAAATCTACGTGAATACCAGTATCTAAAGTTACCTTGTCTCTCTCTTTCTTGATCATTTCCGCGTCCATTCCTAGCTCCTTTGCTCTGCTTGCCAAGTAAGGGAGGTCAAAGTCGTCTCCGTTGAAGGTTAGAATAAGCGGATATGAACTTAGAACTCCAAAAACTTCCTTAATCAGCTTTTCTTCGCTTTCATGCACTATTATGTCCGCTCCTAGCCTAGTTTTACTCTTGCTCGGAGCCTTTCCTCTCTTTAACAAGTAAACCCTCTTTAATCCATCGTTTGAACAAAGAGAAATCGAGATTATCGGCCATCTCGCTTCCTTGGATCTAGCAATCATGCCTCTTGGAGATGCCACCTCAATATCCAATGCAAGAACCCTTAATCTGGGGGCAGATTGCCTAAGAAGAGGTATGAGCCTCCTTGCAAACTCCAACTTCCCTTTTTCATTTGATAACAACTCAATGACCTTCCTATCCTCCTCTTCAAATTTGTATAGCGGCCTAATCCTGTTAGAACCACTTACTTCGTAAAGAGAACCAGGTTCTAGTCCGCAATCATAAATGTAACAATTATAATATTTGATATTTGCCTCCCAAACCCTATATCCTTTGGATGAAAGGGCTTCTCTGATGTTTTTTGGAGATCCTCCTATTGCTAATGGGTCCTTGGCCTCGACCTTAGTCAGCATAACCTGTTTGTCTTCTAAAACGTCGAACTTCCTGATCCTTTTAATTGAATAAACTCTCGACAATAGTGCCTCATCTAGGGCCTGCCTAACTCCTTCAGGAGTTGCGTCGGTTAAGAGATAAGGCTTGTGTCCCGTCCAGTCAATCAGGTAAAATACTTCTTCCTTTTTCGGATCGAAGAACTTAAGTCTAGCAGCCTTGGATTTACCATCGTAATCCACAGAAAGTAAATACGCGTTTCTCTTCATCCTATCATGATATCTTAGCTCATATTTTGCTTTTTAGGATTTGCATAGCCGATTGGACAACTACCTTTTAATATTCTAATTGGATTTTGGAAGGAGGATGAGGGTAGAATGAAAAGGCCTCTAAAATACTTCATAGTATTGATGTTCGTAATCCTGACGGCTTTTCTCATTGAAACAAGTGCTCAGCCAACGCTTACGAGAGAGAGCCTTGCAAACCTAAGGGTTCTAGAAGACAACTCTATTGAGCTGATTGGAACGTGGAGCAAGCCAATTAGGCCTTGGGAGATGGGATCATACCTCGGAAGAGGGATACCACTATCTTCTAATTTAGTATATGTGGGAAACTTTTCTATGCATAGGAGAAAAGAAGGGGATAAGTTAAGAGGAAAGCTGGTTGCCATAATATATCCGAGGTTAAATCCAAGGGAGGTAAGACCAGACATAATAAAGGAATATCAAGTAAGAGGTCTGCTTTCAAGATCTAGAATAGTTGATCTCCTTTCAATCTTGTACGGAGAGGATTTGTTAGTGTACTACGGCATTGAAAGCGAGCTGAGGGATGTTAATATATCCTCGGCCATATACGGGAACTTCACGGTAACTACTTTGGAACTAAATGCAACGGTGGAAAGCTCGGCCAACCTCATAAAATCCATTAACCTGAGCTTTTTTGCTTTAAGAATCTCTGAGGAACTTTATGTCATAACTTACCTCATTAACTTAACGACATTTCCTCTCACAACATCAAAGGAGAAAGGATTGCTAACTTTAGACCTGGAACCCATAGTAGAGTTCTTCCCGCCAGATACCGTCACAAACCTGAAGATAAGCCTAAACGAAAGTAGCTCCTTGGTTTTAGTTGGATCAGATCCTGCCCCAGCAATGCTTGCGCCGCATTATGCTGAGATAATTTACGTTCCAATCGATGAAGAAACTGTTGTGCTCTATCTAGATAAGGTTGAAACTCCCTTGATCTTATGGGTTTCTATTTTCCTCTCTGGTATGTTTGTAACAATAGCAGCTGGTATGAAATACTTCAAGAAGAAGTTATAGAACTTGATCTTGTGCATATCCTTAGTGTGGAGTTCATTTCTAAGATTTTGGCCCTGAACTTGCTTAGGTAAGTCTTAACACGATTTTTAGCTGCCAAAAAAGAGGAAGATGGTTTATTTTAAAATTTAATGAGCTTGATTGAATCCCCTTAAACAGGATAGGGATGTTTAACTTTTATATACAACAAATCGCGAGTTGTCCAGCAGACCTATAAGCCTGCAGAGGGAGGTACATTGCCGTCATTCAAATACTCATATCAAGAACTCCAAGAGAATGAGGCAAAAGCATCTGGCAGAGACTTGAGAGTTTCATACAAGGAGATGGTTGAACTTCTAGCAACCATAAGAGGAATGAGGCTTGATAGAGCCAAAAAGCTTCTAGAGGAAGTGATTTCACTTAAGAAACCGATTCCCTTCAAGAGATATGTTAAGGGGGTCGGACACAGAAAACAGCTTCAGGGCTGGAAAATAGGCAGATTTCCAGTCAAAGCTGCCAAAATCATGTTAAAAATCCTGAAGAATGCAGAATACAATGCAACGAATAAAGGTTTAGACGTAGAACATTTATACATAAAGCACGCAGCAGCCCAAAAGGGACCGAAACTTAGAAGGTTCTTTCCAAGGGCATTCGGACGCGCAACTCCTAAGATAGAGCAACTAGTTCACGTGGAGGTAGTAGTGGAGGAGAGAAAATGAGCGAGAGAGCAAAGCCAGTTTACAAGAGAATCGTTGAGGAAGGATGGCTAAAGGCGAGACTTCATGAGTTCTTTGAATCAACTCTCAGAACTGCTGGATTTCATAAGGTTGACGTCGTTAAAACGCCGATAAGAGAGATCGTAACTATATATGCAGATCGCCCAGGAATTGCCATAGGAAAGGGTGGAAAGAGGATAAAGGAAATAACTGAAACCTTAAAGGTGGAGTTTGGCTTTAAGAATCCTTATCTTAGGATAGAGAAAGTAGACGAACCCTTCCTAAGTGCTCAAATAGTGGCAAATTATATAGCTAGAAGGATATTAAAGGGAGAAAGGCATAGAAAGATCGCTTTCGCTGCATTGAGAAGGGTGATGATGGCTGGAGCTGAAGGGGTGGAGATAAGGATTTCTGGTAAGTTTGGTAAAAGGGCTAGAGAGGATAGATTCAGGGCTGGAACGATCTATCGATGCGGAGGGGACTATTTAGAGAACGTGGAATATGCTGTTAGGAATATATTATTGCCCCAAGGTTCGATGGGAATAAGAGTCAGAATCGTAAAACCCGGAATAAAGTTACCTGGAAAACCAAAGATTAAGGAAGAAGAGATAGAAAAAATACTTGCTGAAATCCGTGCCTCAAAGGAAAAACCAGAGGAGGAAGAGAAGGTTCTTGAGGTAGAGCCGGAGGGCTTAGAGGAGGTGAAGAAAGGTGCCGAAGATGAAGACAGAGGAACTCAGAGCTCTAACTAAAGAAGAGCTTGAATCTAGACTTAGAGAGCTAAAAGAACAACTCTTTTCACTTAATACTAGAGCTTCACTTGGTACTTTGGAGAAAACTCACTTAAGAAAAGAGATAAAAAGAGAGATAGCGAGAATCCTCACGATAATGAGGGAGAAGGGATTCGTGTAGGTGGTAGCTTTGAAGAAATCAGATCTTCCATATCATGAGCTTATCGGACTTGAGATGAGAGTCATCTTCTCTCCAGATCCTTCTCAAATAGGGATTTCTGGAAAGGTAGTAGATGAAACAGCAAATCTTCTTATAATAAAAACCGAAAAAGGCTTTAAAAAAATACCAAAGAAATACAGAAAGTTTGAGTTCTTTGTTGGAAAGAGAACAATTAGACTAAACGGGGATCGTATTTTAGGAAGACCTGAAGAGAGGGTGAAAAGGCTATGAGGAAGCTTCCAGAAAAATTGATTGAGAACGTAGAAGTGCCTACAAAGGAGTGTGATGACGATAAATGCCCATGGCACGGAACCATTTCCCTGAGAAAAAAGGTGCTAGTAGGAAGGGTTGTTTCCACCAAAATGACAGGGACTATAAGCGTAGAAATATCTTGGCTAAGATATGTCCCGAAGTATAAGAGATATGAGAGAAGAAGGAGATCTAGTTAAGATAGTTGAGGTAAGAAGGTTGGCTAAAACTGTTGCATTTGTCACCTTAGGAAAAGTAAAGACGGAATGAGAACAACTGTTTGCTCAGCTTTTTCTTCTAAATCCATACCTCTCAGTATCGAAAAAGGGCATGTTAACCACTTGCACTTCAATCTCCCCTTTATTCTTGGTTATCAACTTTGTACCCGGTCCAGAAAGATCTGGCGGAACATAAGCCATTGCTATGCCCCTTCCAACAGTTGGGCTGAAAGTTCCGCTTGTCACATTACCTACAACCTTACCTTCATGTAAAACAACATCTCCTTTTCTTGGTGCCCTCCTAGAAGGACTCAAAAGGCCAACTCTTATCTTTTTGATTCCCCTCTCTCTCTGAGAGATGAGGACCTCTTTTCCTATGAAATCTCCCTTATCCATGGCTACGGCAAAGTCCAAACGAGCCTCCAATGGTGTTATGTTCTCATTAATGTCGTTTCCGTACAGACACATCCCAGCCTCTAATCTAAGGATGTCTCTGGCTGCTAAGCCGCAAGGTTGGACCTTTTCTTGATGAACCAAAGTTTCAAAGGCTTTCTTTGCCCTATCAACGTCCCAAAATACGATTTCAAACCCATCTTCGCCCGTATAACCAGTTCTAGAAATTGAAACATTGGAACCAAATGCCATAGTTTGTCTTCCCCTATACCTTTTGAAATCCAATTGACCTTCAACATATGGTTCGATGACTCTTCGGCTTTCAGGGCCCTGAACAGCAAGCATGACCGTTTTGAACGTAACATCTTCGATGCTCACTTCAAGATTCCATTTACTGGCCAGATGATGAAGCCATGCTAGTATCTTCTCTCTGCATGCGGCGTTAGTGACTTCTAGGAAAACCTCCTCTTCAAGCCTAAGTATGACTTCATCGTCCTTTATTCCGCCTTTTTCGTTTAGAAATAGGGTGTATCTTGCCCTCCCTGGCCTAACATTCATGTTATTGGTCGTCGCTCTTTGAAGTAACCTAACAGCATCCCTCCCTTTTATCAGAAACCTTCCCATGTGAGATACGTCAAACACGCCGCAACTGTTGCGGACTGACATTGTTTCCTTTGACGGAGAAACATAATAGAGAGGCAGTTCCCAGCCGAAGAACTCGAAGAACTTAGCTCCCATTTTTAATTGAATTTCTTTTAAGGGCGTTTTCAGAGGCATCATGCTTTAATGACTAGCTCAATGTTAAAATTCTATGCTCTTCTTTAAGGACTTGTGATTGATATGAAGGAAGAGGAGCTTATCGAATTACTCTCAGGCATAGTAGGATCTGAGAATGTGCTTACAAATGAGCTTGAGCTTGCTTCTTATTCCTATGATGCCTCAAACATAAGAGGATATCCAAACGTGGTTGTCAGACCATCTAATAGCGAAGAAGTTGCGGAGATCGTGAAAATTGCAAACGAAACAAAGACGCCAATAACCCCAAGAGGATCTGGAACTTCCATAGTTGGAGGATCCGTCCCAGTAAAAGGAGGGATCGTCATGGACATGCTGAGAATGAACAAGGTAATCTC
>JAVCBX010000094.1:0-7720 GCA_037917635.1 Thermoproteota archaeon
GCTTTACAGGGCAACTAAACTAGGAATCAGGGTTTGGAGGGACTTCTGCGAGGAATCTCAGATGGAGTGAGCTGACCCCCTCTTCTCCCTTATTTTTATCCTTAGCTCCATTATCTCCCTTTCAAGCTCATCAAGAGCTGAGTATAGCTGATCAATCATCCTTTTATCAGCTCTTACCTTTAAGAAAACGAAAATCGGTATGATAAGTGCTAGCGAGCCTATGTAAGGCAAATACCCCCTTCTCCTAACCTCTGGAACCTCTTTGGCCTTCGATGGAGGCAACTCCTCAACCACTCCCTTGGAAAGGTTCATGTTCAGGGCTATGTAGGGGTTATCTAGCTTCGTTATCGCTATGACCTTTGAGGAGAAAAGGGCTCCGCAGATCTGATCTAGCTTGCATATAACCTCAGGTTTTGACTCAGAAAAGATCAACACCCTGAAATAGTTGCCTAAAGAGTCTATGAGAGGGTTTGATCCGTTTTCAAAAGTCTTCCCAGGCCTATAGATCAGGGCTCCAAGCTCCTCATCGTAACTGACTCCAAGAAGCTTTGGCTCCACATCAATCCACTCTTCTCCAGCGAGGACCTGAACCCTGACCTCGTCCCTCCTTGGGGTTCTCATCACACCAGAGCTCTGGATAAGGAACTGCAGAGCGACCTCTGAGGCATTAAGCGGTCCCCCTTCGGCTAATAAGGAGGAGATTTCCCACAAGCCACCTTTAAGTTCCTTAATCTCCGCTTTTAGAGTCGTGTTTGAACAACTGGATGCTCTGAGCTCAACATTTCCCAAAAATGGCTCCTCAAAGCCCGCTATCTTTTCCCTCCTTGAGAGCTTCTTAAGATCCGATTCGATCTCGGAGATCCTAGATTCTATCTCCTCAATCGATGCTTCTATGAAGTCAATTGAGGTATTAGCAACTGCTCCTACGGAAGAAAGAGCTTCCTTAAGCTCATCTAGGGCCTGAGAGGAGTTATAAGCGAGATCTGCAGCCTCCAAAAGGGAGATTTGCATCTTTTCAAAGGCTTGATCTGCCCTTTGCAAGTTGTACTTGGTGGACTTAACCATAGAAATGGCCTCTGAAAGCCTCTCCCTCAAAGATAGGTTTAGAGTCGGTATTGGAATCGAGATGGATAAGTTCAGGAGGGAGATGTTGACCTGCCTCAGCCCTTCGAAAATCCTTTGAACCTCCTCCAAGCGCTCCATCATGCTTGTGAGGTTGGATTCTAACTTTGAAAGGGACCCTATCACCCTCCTCATAGGAGCTCTTGCCTCCTGGACTGATGATGAGGCGTTTCTAAGGGAATGAGAGAGGTTCATCAGAACCTTCTGGGCTTCAACCAACTGCTCGCTTGCCTTAGCAGTTCCCTTCGAGAAGCCTGAAAGGAGCATCTTAAGCCTAAGGAGGGAATCCCTCATTTCTTCAAGCTCCTCCAATGATGAGTTATAGGACTTAATCATCCCCTCAAGCTTCTCAGCAACGGATGAAGAGTCAAGCCGAATCTGAATCCTGACGGCCTCCAGTTCGATTTCTCCGACCTCCTCGGTCGACCTAACCCTCGCAGAGAGGGAGAAGTTGGCTAGCTCATCCTCCAAGATCCCCATCCAAGTTACAGACCAGTCGTCTGAAAGGGCGTAGATCATGCTGGGCTCTGGACTGCACTCGGGTTCCAAGAAGTTACCCTTAGGAAGCCTCATTTCAATGGAATATGGAAGAGGAGGTCTCAAAACATCTCCTTCAACGTACCTCTCGCCCCTCAGGTTCTCGATCGTTAGGTTGATCTCGAAGAGGTCCCCGGAGCTGAGCATCAAATAATAGTCGCCTTCAATCTCAAAGGGCCTGACTTCCTTTCCATTAACGTAATAGCTTAGATTCGCCGAGAAAGGAGGCTGTTTATGGGTTGAAACCGAGTATCTTAGTTCAATATCGGAAGAGGGAGGCAGTAAGAGGTCCTTCCAGATGCATATCATTCGATCGAAGAAAAGGTATGTGTGAGTTGGCTCCTGAGAGCCGTAGAGAGGGGTGAAGCTCTCAAAATCGGCCTCTGAGATTCTGTCGATTACGGTAAAGATCATCTCCTCCTTGCCCGGATTCTCCAACCTTATTGTTACCTCTGCCTCTCCCTGTGAAAGCGTCCCGTTGGGATATAGCTTATAGTAAACGCTCTCTAACTTTGTCAGCTTCACCTTCGAGGGTCCGGCCTCAGCAACTGAGGCCCCTAAAGAGAGCGTTAGCATGACTATGAGGATCAGGCATCGAGCTTGATTCATGTTCCATCCCTTTTGAAGTAGCAACTTCAAAGGCGCTTAATGACAAGTTAAGGTTGATTTAGGGGGTTATAAACCTGCCTTCATGCCTGGAACCTAGACTTCTTCCAACCTCCTTCTAATCCTTCTAATTCCCATCCTTGCCCTCAGAACGAGGTCTCTTAGCTCCTTTTTTCCAATCTTTCTTTCCCTGGCAGATCTCAAAAGGGCTGATATTTCATCAAGCTCCCTCTCAAGTTCTAAGAGAGCTTCTTCCCTTCCCTTCAACCTAGCTCCCTCCTTGTAGCTGGGTATCTCACTTGGATCCTCGTAAAGCCTACCATCAACCATGTAGAGAACTCTTCTAGTCCTTTTTGCCACATTTGGATCGTGAGTTACTATGAGGAAGGTCTTTCCTGTTTCCCTGTTCAGCTCCTCCATTAGAGAGATCACCTCGGAGCCTGTCTTACGGTCCAGGTTTCCCGTCGGCTCGTCAGCCAACACAAGGGCTGGATCGTTTGCAAGGGCCCTTGCTATCGCTACCCTCTGCTGTTCACCTCCTGAAAGCTCAGAAGGCCTGTGATTCGCCCTTTCAAGGAGCCCAACAAGATCTAGAAGTTCAAGAGCCCTATCCCTTATTTCCCAATCCGATAGCCTTCCAGCGAATATCATGGGAAGCTCAACATTCTCCAAAGCAGTCAACGTCGGAATCAGGTTGAAAAATTGGAAAACGAAGCCTATCTTAAGGCATCTTATCTCAGACAGTTTTGCCTCGCTTAGTTCCGTAACATCAATCCCGTCGAGGAGGACCCTCCCGGATGTGGGCTTTGCAAGGCATCCAACGACGCTCAGTAAAGTCGACTTTCCGGAGCCAGATGGGCCAACGACCGAGGTGAACTCTCCAGGCACCACCTTAAGAGATACGTTGTCAAGCGCCCTCACTTCAGAGGGTCCAAGCCTGTAGATCTTGCTGACTTTTATCAGCTCAACTACGGGCTTACTCATACCTTATCGCCTCTATGGGCCTGACGTTCGCGCCTTTCCACGAGGGATAAAAGCCGGATATGATTCCCAGAACAACTGAAAGGGCTATTGGGCCGAAGATCAAAGCTGGAAAGAGCTTGTAGGGCGTTGGAAATCCTATGAGCTTTGGTATGATCTCGCTTGCGAGCTTTGCTAGGGCGGCTCCTCCAATTACCCCCACAATTCCCCCTAGAAGGCTCGTTATCATGGCCTCTATTAGAAATATGGTCAAGACGTGGGATCTCTTTGCCCCTATGGCCTTCATTATCCCTATCTCCCTTATTCTCTCTAGCACGGATACCATGGTCGTGTTCATTATCCCCAACCCTCCAATGAGGAGGGAGATGGATCCTATCGAAATTAGGACGCTGTTTAGCATGTCTAGAACCTTTCCAACGTTTTCAGATATCTGCTCTGGCTCTACAACTTCCAAGTCCTTGTATCTGCTCTCAACCTTCTGCTTGAAGGATTCACCAAGCCTCGGATCCCTTAGCTTTACCATTATCATCGAGATCCTTCCCTTCTTGTGAACTATCTCTTGAAGCTCCCTTAAGTTCATGTAACACCCTATGTCAACTATGCTTCCAGTTGGCTGAAGTATTCCAGCTACCAAAAACACCTTGCCAGGCTCATCAGCTGAAGGACTTATTCTCACGCTCTCTCCTACCTTCAAACCAAGCTGATCTGCAAGGTTGCTTCCGACTATGACCTTCCCCCTCTCCCCATCTATTAGCTCCCCCTCCTTCAGCGGGATGTAGATTATCTCGTAGGTTTCAGGTGTGACCCCAAGGGCCCAAGCGAACTCCCCGTTTATGAAGACCAGCTGGGAGAGGACGGGACCAGCTGCTTCAACCTCAGCATATAGCCTTACCTGCTTGACCAGCCTCTCTGGAAGCTCTGCCTGGATCTCCCCCGCTGCCTTTGGAGTTATCATGAAGTCAGTCGCTTCACTTAAGAAACCTACAGCCTGCTCTTTTGCTCCGTAGGCTACTGAGACGAGAGCAACTATTGTAGCTATTCCAACAGCAACTCCTAGCAGAGTTAAAGCTGTCCTGAACTTCCTCTTTCCGAAGTTCCTCAGAGCCAGCTTGAAGGCAGTTTTGAGTATCCTTAGAGGAACCATTCCAATATTTCAGGATGGTTCATAAAAATAAACGCTCAAGTCCCTTTGACTTCGATTAAATCAATAAATCTTTGCTTGAAAGCTTTTCTGAAGAAGTTTCCTAAAGATTAGCGCGAAGAAGCTTCCTAAGAAAGAGCCAGAAGGAAATGGATTATGTTAAATCGGCAGATAACTCAGGCTAGACCTTCATACTCCTTGTGAGCTTCCTTGATAGCGGCCCCGATCGTGCCAGCTTTCATCTGATGGTCTTTAAATCTCTTGCAAGACCTGAGGAACTCTAGGAAAAGAGGGTGCGGTCTTTCCAGCCTTGATTTGAACTCTGGATGGGCTTGAGTGCCCACGAAGAATGGGTGCTCGGGAATCTCGATGAACTCGACTAGCCTTCCATCCGGGGAGGTTCCAGAAATTGCTAGACCATGCTCCTTAAGGATTGGCACGAAGTCCGGGTTCACCTCATACCTGTGCCTGTGTCTTTCATAGATCAGCTCCTTTCCATATATCCTCCTAACCAAGCTTCCCTCGAGAAGCAAGGCTGGGAAGGATCCAAGCCTCATCGTACCCCCCAATCGATCCATCTTTTTCTGCTCTGGCAAAATGTCAATCACCGGGTGAGGAGCGTCTGGATCTATCTCGGTTGAGTTGGCCCCTTCCAACCCGCAAACGTTTCTGGCAAATTCGACCACTGCAAGCTGCATTCCAAAACATAAGCCGAGATAAGGCACTCTGTTCGATCTAGCGTACTCTATCGCCATTATCTTGCCCTCAACTCCTCTCTTACCAAATCCACCTGGAACTATTATGCCTGAGACCCCATTTAGAAGCTCTTTCACTCCTCTCTGCTCTATATACGTCGACTCAACCCACTTTATATTCGCCTTAATGCTTAGATGCATCTCTGCGTGCCTTATTGCCTCTATCAGGGAGGCATAGGAGTCCCTAAGCCCCGTGTACTTTCCAACTATAGCTACGTTCACCTCTCCCTTGAAGCTTCGCCCTAAAAGGATCCTCTCCCAAGAAGAGAGGACATCACGCCTCCTAGCTTTAAGTCCGAGCTTCTTAGCTATTATCTCATGAACTCCCTGTTCCCTGAAAAGGAAGGGGACCATGTATATGGATTCTACGTCGTGATCCGATATCACGGCCTCCTCAGGGACGTCGCAAAATAAGGAGATCTTCCTCCTCACCTTTTGATTGAGAGGTTGCTTGCACCTTCCAATTATCATGTCCAGCCTTATTCCCATCGATCGAAGTTTAGAAACCGAGTGCTGAGTTGGCTTTGACTTTTGTTCCCCAACTGGTTCCAGTACAGGAACTAGGGTAACGTGGACGAAGAAGAAGTTCTCCCTCCCTTCTTCAAGGACGAGCTCCCTGATGGCCTCTATGAAGTACGCGTTCTCTATGTCTCCGACCGTGCCTCCAACTTCTATCAAAACTATATCGGCTTTCTGCTCCTTTGCAACCCTTCTTATCCACTCCTTTGCCTCTCCGGTTACATGCGGGATGAACTGGACAGTTTGACCTAAGTAATCGCTCCTTCTCTCCTTCTGTATCACCTTGAAGAACAGCTTTCCAGACGTTATGTTGTTCTCCCCCCTTAGATCAATATCTAAGAACCTCTCATAGGTGCCCAAATCCATGTCGCACTCCGCCCCATCCTCAAGAACAAAGACCTCTCCATGCTCGTATGGGTTCATAGTTCCCGCGTCCATGTTGAGGTATCCATCGAACTTTATCGGAACAACCCTGAAACCCATGTCCTTAAGGAGCTTACCTATGCTTGCAGCAGCTATCCCTTTACCGAGACCCGACATCACTCCGCCTGTTACCACGAGGTACTTCGGCACGTTTTCCTTTCCATCCTCGACGATAAAAATGGTTCGGCCCAACCTTCTTGTCCAAAGTTCAAGGTTTTATTGAACCCTAGCAGCTTCGAACGGTGCCTATGAGAGCCAGGTCTAAGCTTGTTGAGGGGTTCAGGTCCGTAGTAGATGATGGAAGGGGTCACAGCGTTGTTACAGACCTGCCTAAGGAATTAGGAGGAACTGACACGGCTCCTACTGCCTTAGAACTTGCGGTGATGGGTCTTGCTGGCTGCATCACCACCATATTCGCGATGATAGCTAAGGGCAAGGGGCTAAGCTTCGAGGACATGGAGGTCATAGTTGAAGCCGAGAAGTCCGAGAAGGATCAGACCATAACCTCTGGAAGTATAAAGGGCATAGTTGTCTCAAAGGAGTCCGAGGAAAGGGTTAGGAAGATCTGGGAGGATACCTTAAGGATATGCCCTGTTGGAGTCCTCTTCCAGAGGGCTGCGGTCCACTTTGAGCATGAGCTTGAGATCAGAAGAGAATAGAGCAGCGAGAAAGGCTAGATTTCTCTTCTCCTTTCGTACTCATATATCTTCCTCAACCTTCTCAGGTGCCTTCCTGCCTCGAAGTTAGTTGAGATCCAAACGTCAACTATCTTCTTGGCCTTCTGCTCGCCGAGCATCCTTCCTCCCAGACAAAGCACGTTGGAGTCGTTATGCCTTCTGCTGAGCTCAGCGGTCCTCTCATCCCAGCATAGGGCAGCTCTAATTCCCTTAACCTTGTTTGCAGCTATGCACATCCCTATTCCAGTCCCGCATATCAATATTCCCCTTTCAAAGGATCCTTTTGAAACTTCTTCAGCCAGCCTAAACGCTATATCTGGATAATCGACGCTTTCCTCGGTGTACGTCCCAAAGTCCTGGACCTGATGCCCTAAAGACACTAAGTACTTCTTCAAAATTTCCTTTAGTCTGTAGCCTGCGTGATCGCTTCCTATAGCTATCTTCAAAGCTCATCCACCTTCTATCTCTGATAAGGCCTTCCTGACTAAGGAAGCTGCCCTTCTAGGATCTGAGCTCTTCGTTATGAAGCCCCCAACTATCACGATGTCGGGTATGCACCCCTTGAGCATGGGGATGTTATCGGGCCTTATCCCACCAGCAACTGCCAACTTGACTGAGACAGCTTCTGATATTTCTTTAAGGTCATGAAATGGGGATTTTCCCGCTCTCTGCTCGTCAATTCCTGTGTGAACAATCAAATAATCGACCCCAAGTCCCTCAAGCTGCTTAGCCCTTTTCAACTTGTCCTCGATTCCTATCAGGTCGACCATGAGCTCTATCCCATAATCATCCCTCGCATTAAGGGCTTCCAGTATGGTTGAATCAGATGCAGCCGCAAGGATAGAAACTAAGTCTGCTCCTGCTTTTGCAGCGATTTCGACCTCAAGGTATCCAGCATCCATTGTCTTCATGTCTGCCACTATTTCCTTCTCCGGAAATGCCTTTTTCAACTCTCTAAC
>JAVCBX010000013.1:0-7680 GCA_037917635.1 Thermoproteota archaeon
CTCCCGGAGGAAACATGGTTATGCTTAAGGACTTACTTATTTCCCCCCTCAGATTAGTTCTCATGATCCTTCTGATCTCTTCCATCTCATCGGTCCTTCCCAATGCCCACATAAGTTTGACTAGAGCTACCTCCGGTAACATGTCGTCAACCGTTATAACACCGGCGTCAAGCAATAATCTTCCAGTCTCGTATACATTCAAATTGGTCCTCCCAAAAAGGCATTGAGACGTCATCACTACTGGAACCCCTTTATTAACCATCTCCCTTATCTTAGGAATTAACCTAGTTGGAACGTGTCCTAGACCCGTTCCAGCTAGAACAAGCCCCTTATATCCCTTCTCAATGAGAAAATCGAGGAAATCCGGGGATATTCCAGGCCAGGAGTATATTAGGGCGACTCTTCCTTGCATTTTTTCCCATGTCCTTACTTCTCCTTTTTTCCTCCTCTTATTAAAGTTCTTATTGATTATTTCAACTCTTTCCTTTGTTATCTTAGCTAAAGGAGGTTCATTTATGCTTAAAAAAGCATCTCTCCTTGAAGTATGCATCTTCCTTGCCCTAACTCCCCTTATTGCAATCGCATATTCGTCGGATGGACTCCCATGCATAACCACCATGCACTCGGCTATTGGACCCTCAACTGCCATTTTAACCGCAGAAAAAAGATTTAGAACGGCGTCTGTAGAAGGTCTGTCTATTGATCGCTGAGCTCCTACTAAAATAACCGGTTTAAACAGCCCCTCCAAGAGAAAGGAAAGGGCAGCTGCGGTGAAGTGCATAGTGTCAGTACCGTGAGCTATAATCACCCCCTCTGCTCCGGAATTTATCTCCTTTTCAACCCTCTTTGCAATCCTTATCCAGTGATAAGGGGTCATGTTCTCGCTGAAAATTGACATCAAGGGAATGTAAGATAAATTGGCAATTTCTGAGATTTCTGGAATTAAATCTAAGAGTTCTTCTGGCCTCTCATAGGGTTTAACAGCTCCTGTAGCATAATCGACCTTCGAAGTGATTGTTCCGCCCGTTACAATCAATGGGACCCTCGGAAGCCCTTCTTTATGAATCTCTTCCGCTAAGATCTCTTCTTTAAGCTCTTGATGCTTTCCTAATAGTCTAATCTCTGAGATGGATTCTATTGAAATTCCCACATTGTATCCGTTCTTAAGCTTTAGAACTATGTGCATGTCATCCTCTAACTCGGCTCTAGGTATTAGAATTCCGCTCAGCTCAGTTCCATCCTTTCTGAGAATCGATATTCTATCGTAATCCTCTATACCTTTTCGTTTGAGTAGTTCCCTAGCACGACCCCTATAGGATAAGGGCATGTCAACTTCGCATTACGGCTTCCAGTGAAAAAGATTTGGATTTCAGCTGAGGGGTCTGAATTTGTAACCGTATGCTATGGCTCCTGACTCCCCACTAACCCTTATCTTTCTTATGGTCATCTCCACCTCCAAACTTTCTCGAACCTCAGACTCCTCCACATCCGTCAATTGACCGAAGACCTTAGTGCCATCCTCTAGCTCGATTATGGCAAGCACATAAGGAGTGTAGTACTCAAATCCTCTCGGTGGAGTTTTCACTATGGTATAAGTAATCACTTTACCCTTTCTAGGGAGATCAACTTCTCTTATTTTATCCGACCGGCACCTAGGACATATTTTCTGCTTTGGAAACATCTTCTCCCCACAATTCTCACAATAACCTCCAACAAGCCTATATCTTTCGGGTAAAAGTCTCCAATGACTTGGTATGTTTAACTTATACGCCCACATCACTCAACCCTCCTTAAGACCTGGACATAAACGTTAGAACCAGTCCCTCCAACGCTCATCGCTACTCCTACGTTCGGATCCTCAACCTGAGACGGTCCTGCCCTGTCAGATAGCTGCAATGCAAGCTCAGCGACTTGATAAACGCCCGTAGCACCAACAGGATGCCCTCTTGCCTTCAATCCGCCTTCTGGATTAACAGGGAGGGAGCCCGACCTATCTGCATCTCCTGAAGCTATGAACTCATGAGCCTTTCCCCTTTCTACCACTCCTAGCGCTTCTAGGTTCAGATATCCAACGACGCTAAAGGCATCGTGCACCTGCACTATGTCGAAATCCCTTGGTTCAATAGCTGCCATTGATAGAGCTCTTTTTGTCGCAAGTTCCGCTGCCATTAGACGAACTAGACTTTCTCTTCTATAAGTGGCTAAAGTGTCGGTTGCTGATCCAAATCCAGCTATTTCTACGATATGATCAAGACCTTTGGCCCTATCCCTGCTCATTATCACTAAAGCAGCTGCTCCATCACCTATTGGAGCGCAGTCAAATAACTTTAGGGGATCTGATATTACCGGAGAGTTTAGATAGCCGTTCATGTCTATCGGAAACCTAAGTTGAGCGTGTGGCACATCAACAGCATTCTTGTGCATTAAGATCGGAAGGTAGCCGAAGTCTTCTGGGGAAAGATTGTGGATTTTCGCATACATCCGCATGATAATCGCGTTTAGGGAAGGAAAAGTTGCTCCAAAGAAGACCTCGTAGTCGTAGTCCGCTGCAGTCGCTAGTGCAGAGCTCATATCTTCGTTATCGGTTACGTCCGTCATCTTCTCAACTCCAACCACCAAGATCGAGTTAAATAGGCCAGAAAGAACGCCTAAACAAGACCACATGATAGCAGCTGCTCCAGATGCACAAGCAGCCTCTACTTTAACCGCCTGAACTCCAGTCATACCAATGCTCTCAGCTATTAAGCTGCCAAGATTTTCCTGACCGTTTATAATCCCAGACATCATATTTCCGACAACTATGGCGTCTATTTCTGGTCTTCCTGCATCTTCAAGCGCTTTGAGGCAGGCTTCGACCACCAAGTCCTTTAGACTATGCTCCCAATGTGCAGTTATCTTAGTAAATCCAATTCCAGCTACTACGGGTCTCTGCAAAACTCTCACCTAGTAGTCTCCAGAACCTGCTGGCATCTTAATCATTCTTCTGTTCCTTGAATAGACAGCATAGTCAACATAGACTTTCCTTTTTATGAAATCTACCACTCTTGGAACGCAGTTTTTTACTTCCTCTATTCTATCGCATACTTCTATGTGGAAGGAATCGCTTCCTGCGCCAGAACCAAAGGAGGTTACCAGTATATTTTCTCCAGGCTTGGCTATGTCTAGTACGGCTGCAAGTCCAATTAGTGAGGACGCACTGTAGGTGTTCCCAATGTAGGGGGTTACTAGCCCAGGTCTCACCTGTTCTTCTGTGAAACCCAACATTTTTGCAACCTTTAGGGGGAACTTGCCATTAGGCTGATGAAATACGACGTAGTCATAATCCTTCGGAGTTGTTCCCAACTCTTCCATAAGCTTCTTTGAAGCGTTGATGATGTGAGTAAAGTAGGCTGGTTCCCCGGTGAATCCGCTTGTGTGCGATGGATATTTGGAGAGGTCTCTTCTCCAGAAATCAGGTGTGTCAGTAACGTAAGAGCATGTTGCTAGGATCCTAGCAACAGACCTTTCCTCTGGCCCTATCACGAAGGCCGCGCCGCCTGCAGAAGCGGTGTACTCAAGAGCATCGCCAGGAGCTCCTTGAGCCGTGTCGGCCCCAACAGCAAGTCCATGTTCTATCATTCTGGATCCAACTAAGCCTATTACGGCCTGCATCGCCTCTGACCCAGCTTTACATGCGAACTCGAAGTCTGCGCCCAAAGTCAACCTCTCCTTTCCTCCTATCATTAAAGCCTCCGCTAGCATGGTGGCTGTGGGCTTAACAGCATATGGCTTTGACTCTGTGCCAACGAAGACGGCATTTATGTCCTGTGGATCGATTCTAGCCCTTCTAATCGCATTTCTAGCAGCTTCATAGGCTATTGTAAATGTATCCTCGTCTATTCCTGGAACGCTCTTCTCTTCAACCATTATACCACCTGCGTACTTCTTCCAGTCCCTTCCCCATGCCCTCGCAAGTTCTTTTGAAGTTATCCTATACTTTGGAACATAAGCTCCCCAGCCCATAATACCAACGGGCCTATTAGGCCTCATATCCCCTTCTCCTCCCCTCTTTGAAACCTAAACTAAAGGCTTTCACGTTAACATCAATCGAATGCGGAATAACCGCTTTAATCGCTTCAATAATAAATTTCGGAGGGAAAGGCAGCACATTAAATGCTGCCAGTGCCCCCAACATTACAACGTTAGCTGATCTTATATCTCCGGCTTCCTTAGCCAAAGAATCGGCATCTATTAAGACTACCTTAGCGCCTCTTTGTCTGAAAACTGAGAGAACGTCTTCTTTATTTGGATAATCCTCCTCTCCCGTATAATAGCGGGCTGGATATAGAATCTTATTGTTTAGTATCGCCAAGCCATCGTGATTACTCAAATATTCTATGTTTCTGGCTCCCTCCATAAGTTCTAGCGATAACAAAGCTTTAGCAGTTCCCTCCGGAGTTAGGAAGGAGTGAACATTCTTTCCTATCCTAACGTGGCTTAAAACAGAGCCCTCTCTCTGGGCCAGCCCATAGCTCTCCCTTATCTTCACATCAAATCCTGCACGCACACTAGCCTCTCCCAAAATTCGAGATGCAACTTTCAGGCCCTGGCCCCCAACTCCGCACAACACTACGCTAACCACCTCGTCAGGCAAATCCCATTCCCCCAAAATTGCATTCTATGGCATTTACCGGACATAGTTGGGCACAAATTGAGCATCCAACGCATTTTTTCTCGATTATTCTCGCTTTTTTAGTTGAAAAATCAAATTCTAGAGCGGGGCACCCAATTTTTATGCATATTCTACACCCCTTACATCTCTCTGAATTTACTTTAGCTGGCTTTGGCCGATATCCCTCCCTCCTTAGCCTCCTAAGTTGTTGAAGAACGCACTCTCTCCTAAATACTACAAGCGCTGGGCCTTCTTTTGCTGTTTTCAACGCTCTGATAATTGCTTTCTCCGATTCTGTTATGTTGTAAGGATCTACTACTTCAATGAACTCGATTCCTATGCCTTCAGCTATCTTCTCAGGGTAAACTATGGGAGCTGGCTCTCCCATGGCGTTTTTGCCAGTTCTTGGGTTGGGTTGATGTCCCGTCATCGATGTCCACGAATTGTCCAAAACAGCCACGACTATCGGAGCTTTGTGAACATAGGCATCAATTAGAGGAGGTATTCCAGCATGGAAGAAGGTAGAATCTCCAATTACAGCTATTACCGGTTCCTTAATGCCCGACTTAACAAGGCCCACTGCCATGGCAATGCTTGAGCCCATCGCTATCGCAGTATCAATTGCCCTCAGCGGCGGATTAGCACCCTGATTGTAGCAGCCTCGATCCCCAAGAACTATTCCCTGTCCTCCATATTCCTTCTTGAGGGCTCTTTTTATCGAAATGTAAGCTCCTCTATGTGAGCATCCTGCGCAAAGCTGAGGAGTCCTTCTGGGAACTTCCAAAAGTTTTTCACGTGGAATTAATCTGTTGGACCATTCTTCTTTTATCATAAGAAGGGCCTTAAGTATCTGATGAGATGTTAGCTCTCCATAAGGCCTCAAATGACCGGTGCTCTTACCGTAGATCTTAACTGAGATCCCGTTCGATTGGGCTATTCTGTAGACCTCAGACTCTATTATTGGATCCAAGTCCTCAACTACTAGGACTTTATCTAGATCGGAAATGAAGTCTAATATCGCATCTTCTGGCAAGGGATTTGCTATGGAGAGCTTCAGAATCGCTACATCATCAATCTTCATCAAGGAGAGGGCTTCCTTGACATCATAATATGGACCCCCCGAAGCTATTATTCCAAATCCTCCTTCTGAAGATCCCTCTTTAACAACCCAAGGGGGATTTGAGACGATTTTCTTAGCCCTCTCAAGTTTATTGAAGACCTGTGGTATGTTCTTTCTTGCATTCGGGGCGATTGAAACCAGCTTATTTGGATTCCTCTCGAACTTTGGCGATCTTTTATATTTATCTCTGGGGATGCTGTTAAGCTCTACGGGGGCTCTCCCGTGAGCAATTCTATCTGTATATCTGAAGATCACTGGAATTTCGATTTTTTCTGATAATTCTAGCGCTTTCTCTACCAATTCCTTTGCTTCTGCCGGATCTGATGGCTCTACGGCGATTGCATGAGCTAGTTTTGCGTGATTTCTTGTGTCAGTCGAACTTTGTGAGCTAAGAGGTTCTGGATCGTCAGCAGATATTACCAAAAGGCCTCCTCTTACCCCAGTAATTACAGAAACGGCTAAGGGATCTAAAACCCAATGCGTGCCGAGGTGCTTCATTATGGAAGCTGCCCTCAGACCGCATAGAGAGGCCGCAAAGGATATTTCAAACGCAACTTTCTCGTTGACCGACCACTCAGCATAAACCTTCAGTCCGTTTTCCTTTGACATCCTAACGTAGGCTTCCAATACCTCGCTGCTGGGAGTTCCTGGATAAGCTGTCACTACACTTGCTCCCGACTCTATCAGGCCCCTGGCTATCGCCTCGTTTCCTGTCATGAGCTCTTTGGATTTTTGGATTTCAAGCAACTTCATTATATCACCTTTTGTGATTTACACGGACCATTGCGGAAAATAGAAGTGATCGATGTCACATCGAAGCCAAAACAATTGGGAAGATTATATATCGTTGTTTCCTCTTTAACCCGCCTATCTTATTTAAATTTTTCATCATGAACTTAAACTTAAACGACTTTTGTCGAACCTAAAGGGGCGAGAATTCCCTCAGCTTCTGAGCGAGAGAGGTTATCTCAGGTATTCTTGACACGACCAATGGTATTCCCATGATTTCAGCTAGCTTAATAGCCAGGCTATGAACCGAATTGGGGCTAAGTCCGTGTAAGACGACTAGGTTTGGTTTCAAGTCAAAAACCTTTAAAGCGACCATGGGGCTCTTGCCTTCCGACACTTTAGTGAATATCAAAGCCCTCTCTGTTGATGAACCAAACAAAAGAATGAACTCTGAACTCCCACTTAGGTTTTTTATGGCAGCAATGCTGTCTATGATGGTATAGCCGTTTATGCTAAACTCCCTAGGAGGCTTGTAAAGCCAAGCTCCTTCTATTACATCGACGAAAGCCTCTATATCAACTGGAACAGGAAATTCTCTCATGTCAATCACTGAGTTCAAAAAGGGCTGAATTCCAGCCATTTTGGCAAGCGTTTTGAAAACTCTCCCGCCCCTCTTCTCATCCTCTTCAATCAGGGAGATTATAAATCTCTTTATCACCAGAGAGCCAGGGCTTCTCCTTCTACCAGATTCGTAGTCTGACACCACGCTTGCGGATACTCCAAGTAACCTAGCTAGGTCACTTTGTTTTATTCCAAAGTACTCCCTCCACTTTCTCATTGATAGGCCTATGTTCGGTGAGAAAAGCAGGTCTCCAGCTATTTTCTTCGCAACAGCTTCCTTAATCAATCTCTTTTGAAAACTAGCAATCGTATCATCCTCTTGATTCACCAAAGCACCTCGCCTCGGCAAAACTCATTAGAACTCAATCAATAAGCCAGCAGGTCTGCATGATAAATATTACTGCTATTGTTGAGTTCACAAATTCTTCAGTTATAAGAAGGTTAAACTAAACGCATCAAGACCACTTGGATGACGCTATTTTGAAGTGTTTATAGCTTGTTTTATCAGTTCAATGAGAATATCCTCGAATTCCGAGTCGGAAAGCTTGTATGTTCGATA
>JAVCBX010000132.1:0-7594 GCA_037917635.1 Thermoproteota archaeon
GTTAATCTCCATGCTCCTGATCTCAGCAGCCTTCTTCGCCTCAACTGATGCAACTGAAGTTGGAGACCTTCTTTCAAGGATTGGCCTTCCCCCATACATATCCTTCTCATTCGTTATAGCCTTAAGGTTCATCCCAGTGCTTGCCGAAGATGCCCAAAACATAATAGCTGCCCAAGAATCCAGGGGGTTAGAGCTTAGCAAGGGCAGCTTTCTCAAAAGGATTCGGAATATGATACCGATCCTCATACCTCTGATTATTCTGGCAATTAGGAGAGCTCAACAGCTTGCAGAGGCCCTCGAGAGCAGAGGATTTGGTTCCGGAAAGAGAACAAGTTACTGGGAGTATAGGACTTCGTTCAGAGATGGAATAGCCCTGATATATGCCGCTACTTCCCTTTTCCTTTCCCTTTATCTCAAGAGGGCTGGTCTGTTTATCTAGCTTAATAAATTTGGTGAGAGAGCGTGGTTTCCACTCCATCATGAGGAGGTCTTCCATCGCTAGAAAGCTCTCGAACTTTAAGGGTTTTCATAGAAAATTCTATAGGGCATGTTTCTAGTCCGTTCCCCTTTTAGGGGATCCTTGCATCGGAGTGGAAACTCTGGTCTCTATGTTGATTAATATACTAGCTCAGAGGAAGAACCTCCATTTCACGTCCTACATATATCAACTAAGATAGAACATCAAGATTTTTAGACCCTTGAAAACTATTCAGATATCTTGAAATTTAATAATAAAGGGGCTATAGTTTACTCGAATCCCAAAACAACTAAATGTAAAAGCATTTAACTAAAAGGTGAGGGCTCATATGGAACTAACGCCCTTTGGCCGTCCTACTCTCGTTGCTAGGATTTTCAGAGATAAGAGGGTGTTGAGGGAGGGGTACGTTCCTCCAACTCTTCCTGGAAGGGAATCTCAAATAGAGGAGTTTGAGACCCTCCTGAGCTCTCTCCACTACAACGAGCCAGTTCCGCACATACTCTTCATTGGGCCAACTGGAACTGGGAAGACAGCGGTTGTGAAACAGGTTATGGCTAGGAAAGAAGCTGAGTTTAAGGAAGGATTTGTGAGATTTGAGTACATAAACTGTTCTAGGGCAAACACCGCTTACAGGGTATTTTATAAGTTAAACAGAATTTTCGGCATTTTGGTACCTCCAAGTGGGCTCCCATTCGATGTACTTTATGATAGATTCTTTGAAACCCTATCAAGAGCTAAGATAAGGCTTGTTGTAGTTTTGGATGAGATAGACATTCCATCCAAGAGAGGAGACAGGCTCCTTTATAGTCTCTCTAGAATAAACTCGGAGCTCGATGAGGAGACAACTTCACTGACCGTAGTTGGAATTGCAAACACTGTCAACTTTTTGGAACGCCTCGATGAGAGAGCAAGAAGCTCCTTCAACCCAGCAGTCATCTACTTCCCTCGCTACAATGCGGATGAGCTTAAGGCGATCTTACTTCAAAGGGCTAGGCTTGGTTTGAGGGACGGTACTTGGGATGAAGGTGCCATCAACTACATCGCAGCCAAGATTGCTAGGGAAAGCGGAGATGCTAGGAGAGCCATTGATGTATTGAGAATGGCAGCTGAAATTGCTGAAAAGGAGAACAGCATGAAGTTAACCGTTGAACATGCGAAAAAGGCAATTGATGCTGTAAATGAGCAGGAGCTAGGACTTGCAATAAGATCCCTTCCCTTGCATCACAGATTTGTCTTGCTTGCTATAGCAAAGCTCTTGGCTTCCGAGGATGAAAGGCCTGGAACTGGCAAGGTTTACAGGAGCTATTTGACAATAACTAGAATGCACATGGCGGAGCCTCTAACCATGAGAAGGGTTAGCGGCATTATAAATGAGCTGGCAAATCACGGACTTATCGAAACTAAGATGAGCTACGGAGGAGCTTACGGGAATACTAAGGTTGTTACCTCAATGATAGTGTCTCCAGAAAGGGCTTTGAAGCTCCTTGGATCCATGGGAACAAGATAATTAGCTACTAAACCTCATTAACTTGGTTTCTAATGTTCTAAGGTTTATTACAACGGCAGTTCCTGTTGTAGGGTTTATTTCCATGCTCCTCAGATAAGGAGTTTGATCCTGGAAGGTTCCGCTATTAACAAGCTTTACTCTCTTGTACTCTTCGATTCCGCAGACGTGAATGTGCCCTGTGTGAAGCACATCCGGTATCATGTCTATTACAAGCCAATCGAAAGGCTGAGGGGCTATTGGACTTTCCCCATATATTGGAACCAAACATCTAGCTTTAAGGAGCTCTCTCATGGCAAGAGGAACTGTTTCAGATGAGATCGGTTGAAGGCCCGGAACGTGCTTGAAGATCGAGTTAAGGCTTCTTCCATGATATATCAAGAATCTAACTCCATGGAGCTTGAGATAACAGGGATTGGGGACCATTATAATCTCTCTTCCAAGTTCAAGGAGCGGGGAGGCATAGTTCTCAGGGACCTTGGGTTGGGGCTCTGCTTGTCTAACTGGTTCGTGATTTCCGGGGGCATATATCAGGGTTATTTCCTCAGGTACTCTAGAAAGCAGCTCTGCTGCTATTTTAAACTGTTCAAAGATGTTCGTTTCCACGAGTTCTTCCTCCTGACCTGGATAAACGCCAATTCCATCCACTAAATCTCCAGCAATCACTAGGTACTTGACGAGCTTGGCATCAGGTCCCTTTAACCAATCTATTAAGGAGTGAAAGGCCTTTTCATTGAAGTACTTACTTCCTATATGGAGATCAGATATGAGAACCACCTTAACGTTTTCATCTGCTCTGTTTGGTTCCCTTTCCTGTATATCTGGTTGCATTATTCTCTCAACAATCAAACCACCGTTTCCAGCGATGGTACCCTTGAGGGCAACTACCTGATCGAGGGTTATCCTCTCCCCTATTCTCTTGTATTCCGGGGGAAGAAAAGCTGGAATGGACCCAGTTAGATCCTCAACGGTCATTATTAGGAATTTCTTGTCTCTGCTCTCAACCTTTTCCCTGATAAGCCCTATTATCAGAACTTTCTCTCCCTTTTCAGCCATTTTAGCCTTTACAATTGGCTTTGCTCTCCTTAACAAGCTCTCTCCGAAAAGCTTGGAGATTCTCTCATATCGAGACTTGAAGTACTCTGTGAACTCCTCAAGTTCTCCCTTTACCGGTTTTATCTCGGGAACTTGCTCGACAACGACCTTAGGTTCTATTAAGACCTTTTTCTCTTCGGAACTAGGAACTTCCTCAGCTCTCCTTTCCTTTAGGATGGCTAGAATCTTCTCGAGATGCGTCGGTAGGATTATGATAACATCCTCTCCAAGCAGGTGGAGGTTATCAAGAACCGTTCTGTAGTCCAGTTTCTTCAAGAGATCGAGGGCTTCTGAAGATATCATGATGCCCCTTTCAGCAAACTCCTTTACTATGTTCCTCAATTCAGCCTTTTCCATCGTCAACAATTCTTCATCCAATGAACTTATAGAGTTAACTCTAAGTTAGGTCCTCGGGAAGCACGCTGTGATGTGGCTTGAAGAGCTTTGCAATACCCATGCAAGCAGTTATATATCCCGATTCCTGAACCTAATACTTGAGCCGGGGTACCCTAGCCAGAGGCTCGATCCGGCTAAGAAAGGGGCCGGACTCGAGATCCGGTGGCCCGTTCGGGCCTCGTGGGTTCAAATCCCACCCCCGGCGCCAGATTAATCAAATTACCTTTGAACCGATTTATTCGGACCCAAGAACCTTCTCTCAGGTGGATCGATTTGAGATTGCCTTGTGAGATAATTGAGCGCAACTTCCTCTCTGAGATAAAGGTTAGAGTCATAAAAAAGCTTTGGAAGTCAGGATATAGACAAAAGGATATTGGAGAACTCTTTGGCATTACGCAACCCGTTGTAAGCGAGCTTGTTAGAACAGATCTCAAGAAAAAATGGTTTTCGGAGGAGGCTGAGAGGCTCGCAGAAGAAATAGTGAGACGCCTTAAGGTTAACTGGGATCCAAAAACAGCGATAGAGCTAGTATGCCAAAGATGCAAGGACATGAAGCTAAAGGGAGATTTCTGTCAGATTCATTGCAGAACTCTCCCCTCGCTTGGAAAGGGTTGCAACGTTTGCATGTGGCTAGAATCAGGGCTGATAACGCCAGATGTTATTAACGACGTGAAGGAAGCTGTATACATGATTGAAAGCCATTCAGAGGATTTAATTCAACTCTATCCGCAGGTTGGAATAAACATTGCAAGGATAGCGGATGAAACCTCGGAGAAGGTGGTTGGAATACCCGGAAGAATAGTCAAGTACCACGGCAGGCTTAAGGCATTTTCATCTCCCGAGCTCGGAGGCTCCTTTCACAATGGAGAGGTTCTGAGAGCTGCTAGAAGGGCTAAAAGCAATAAAGGGGCTGTGATAAACTTGAAGTACGTGAGTGGGATAGAGCCAGCCTTAACCGAGTTGGCGTTAATGTACAAGAAGATAAGAAGAAGAGAGGGCCTCCCCGTGGAGGCTAGGGACAGCGAGTTATTTGAGGAGGTTGAGAGGGCGTTCTCAAAGTACCCAGAGTTAAATGCCATAATAGATCCAGGAGCTTTTGGAATAGAGCCAGCTCTTTACCTGTTTGCGGATAGTGCTGTCGATGTGGCAAAACTTGCGATAAGGATAGGATCCATTCACCTCTCTGGCTTGACTTGATAGAGGTTAACTACTCCTCAATTATGTTGTGAAGCCTTATCAGATCCTCCTTAAACGGAGCCAGTTCCTCAGGCACCTTTACTCTTATCGGAGCCGTTAGAGGCAGATTTTGAGCCTTCTTTTTCTTCCAAATGCTGCTGTTAAAACTCATTATAGACCCTCCGAATTCTGCATACTCGGTCTCCCAATCAGGATTTGGCTCAGGAAACAGTTGTTTATGGACGCTTCCCTCGTACAACTTCCTCCATATGAAGTCAGTTATGTGAGGAATTATCGGAGCGGCTAGCTTTAAGACGATTCTTAGCACCTGATGAAGGGTCCACCAAGCAGCTAGCTTACTTTCTTCAGGTACATCGCTTCCATAAGCCCTGTGCTTTACCATTTCGATGTAATGAGGAGCGAAGACCTCCCAAACGAAGCGCCTAACGCTCACCGATGGGTAGAAGAAATCGAAATCATCATATCCCCTAATCGATTCCCTTATCAACTTATTTGCCTCTCCAAGGATCCATAGATCGGTCGGAGTTAGGAAAGGAGCTTTTTCAGGCTCAGGAAAAGCTGATATGAACCTTGCAACATTCCAAAGTTTTTGAAGGAACTTAAATGCTCCCTGTATTCTTTCCTCACTTATTCTGTAATCCGACCCGTGATGTGCCTCCGTTGCACCAAACATTCGGATAGCGTCCGCCCCATATCTTTCAAGAAAAAGCCAAGGATAAATCACGTTGCCAAGGTGTCTGTGCATTGCCCTTCCAGTTGGATCCAATCCAAGACCGGAGATCCAGATGTGTTTAAATGCTGGCTTCTTCGTTATATGATAAACCCTAAGCAGGGTGTAAAAAAGCCAAGTTCTAACTATGTCCTTACCTTGTGGTCTTAGAGAGGAGGATCCGAGCTTCTTGAAGAGTTCATCATTCCAACCGTAACCGTTATATACCAGCGGAGTTATGCTTGAGTCCATCCACGTATCAAATACCCTTTTTTCTCCCTCAAATCCCTTCTTAGATCCGCAGTGAGGACAATTCTCGAATGGAGCTTCCTCCTTCCAAGGTCTGTAGTATCTACTACCTTCTGGAAGCACAGGTTTCTTGCACGACTTGCAATACCAAATCGGTATCTCAGTTCCGTAGTACCTCCTCCTAGATACGGGCCAATCGGTCTTTATCGAGTTCATCCAGTTCTCAAGGTACTGGTATGCCCAATCTGGATGAAACTTGATCTTTTTAGCTAGCTCCCTTATTTTCTCGATAAATTCCTTCTGCTTAAGGTAATACTCCTTCATGGTTATTATCTCTATCGGCGTACCGCATCTCCAACACTTAGGAACCCTCCTTCTAATCCTTTCCTCCTTAACTAGGTAGCCCTCGTCCTTTAGGTCCTTAATTATAGCCTTTCTGGCTTCCTCGACGGTCATTCCCTTGTATTTCCCAGCTTTTTCTGCCATTCTACCGTTTTCATCGATTATTATGGTGGGTCTAAGGTTTAGATCCCTGAAAACTTCTACATCCGCCTTATCTCCATATGAACAGACCATCACCATTCCAGTTCCAAACTCCGGCTTAGCGTAGTGGTGCTTGTGTATTGGAACCCTCTTACCTAGAGGAGTTATTGCATACTTACCCTCTAAATGCGAGTACCTATCGTCCTTTGGGTTGAATATCAAGGCCTCGCAAGCGGCCAAAAGCTCTGGACGCGTTGTAGCAACTATTACCTCCTCCCTGTCCTCTACTTTAAACCTAAGATAAACGAGAAGAGAATCACTTTCCTCGTACTCGACCTCAGCATCAGCGAGCGTAGTCTTGCATCTTGGGCAGTAGTTGTTAGGTTTATAGTCCTCGTAAACAAGACCTGCCTTCCATGCTTGAATGAACGTTTTTTGAGTAACGGATCTCCACCTATCGCTATCAGTCCTGTAGAGGTTCTTAAAGTCAGCACTTATTCCAAGCCTTTTCGCTATCGAAAGTATGTCGTTCTCAGCTTCATCAAGGAACTTCTTGCACATTTCTATGAACTTCTCTCTTGGAACATCAAACATGTTGACTCCGTAGTGCCTCTCGGCTTGAACCTCGACAGGAAGCCCGTTTCTATCTATGCCAAACGGAAAGAAGGTCTCATATCCCTTCATCCTCATGGTCCTTGCGACCATGTCTATCTGGGAGTAGTGTATCGCGGCTCCCATATGCCACCTACCGCTTGCATAAGGAGGAGGAGTATCTATGGAGAACTTGGGCTTTGGAGAGTTAGCGTTAAACCTGAATAGATCCTCTTCTTCCCATATTCTTTGAATCTCGAGCTCCATCTCTGGGGACCAATGCTTCTCCTTAAGTTTGGGTTGATACGACCGTATAGCGACACCCCCCTACTATCACCAATTCTTCTCAGGGAACTTTGATCTAAAAAATGATTGGCTAAATGTATTTATCCAATCTGGGAGACAACGGCTTTTAAACCAGTTTTCAGACTTTTAAAAGGCTAGCAACTATATGAGCTATTCTTATGGGTTCTGGAAGCTTTGATTCGGTCGAATAGGTTGAGATGAGGCGCCTAATCTCCTCATCCGATATTCCAACTTTCGCACAATAAATGGATCCTTTTGGCGTGCTAAACTCCTCATAACTTGGGTTTGAAAGGTAGATATGAATCTTCTCAGGAAAATTCCTTTCCAGAGCCCTAATAACATCCTCCTCCCTAGGCCGCCTTTCTAAGAAAGCGGCAATAGGAACTCGAATCTGCCTCCAAAGGGACGTAATGCTGACCAAGTTAAAACCAGCAAAAGTGGTTCCATGTAGAAATATGATCTGGGCTTCTCTTCCTGAAAGTTCATAGAGCTTGATGATTCCGGATTGGGCATCCTCTCCATCAACAGTTATCCTAACTTTGTCCGCCCTCTCAAGCGTCATTCCTCTAAAGGTAAGTCCGATGAG
>JAVCBX010000191.1:0-7535 GCA_037917635.1 Thermoproteota archaeon
AATGGTTGGAGATGGCGTTAACGATGCACCAGCACTAGCGAGGTCCTCTGTAGGCATAGTTATGGGAGGGATAGGTAGCGACGCTGCTTTAGAGGCTGGAGATATAGTCTTGCTCAGAGACAACATTGGAAAGCTATCCTATCTCATAGACTTGAGTAGGAAGACGGTTGGTATCGTAAAGCAAAACTTAGTGGTTGCCATATCAGTAAAGCTTGCGCTTGCCCTGATGGCTGCTTTGGATAGGGTGCCTCTTTGGGTTGCAGTTGGCATTGGGGATGTCGGGCTATCGCTCCTAGTCACCCTTAATGCCATGAGGCTACTTATCTATAGGGGTGAGTACGAAAAGTACGTGGAGCATTACGACGTAAAGAAAAAGGCATTGGAGAGAGAAGAAATTGAAGAAATTCTAGTTCAGGCAGAATGAAATATATTTAAACATCCTGTTAGCTTTTACATCGAGATGAAGGTAAGGTTCAAACTGTTCTCAATATTCAGGGAGGAGGCTGGCACTTCCGAGGTTGAGGTTCAGGTTAAGGAAGGAGCAACAATCCTCGACGCTGTGAGGGAGCTGGCTAGGGTTAAGCCCAAGTTAAGGGAAAGGTTGCTTGATGGAAGCGGTAATTTGAAGAGGGGGTTTCACCTCATGAAGGACGAGAGGTGGCCAAAACCTGACGAGAAGGTCAAGGATGGAGATCTCATAATCATCTTTCCTCCTGTTGGAGGGGGATAGGGCTCAAGATATCTCATTATCAAGATCTTTTTGAGCAGGCACGAAATCCTCCTTTAGAAGTCAGATTATTTCATGAGCTATCTTCTTCCCAATGTTCGGGGGAGATAGTGCTCATCTAAAGGATAATCCAAGCGTTAAGGATCCTCCAATCACATACTTTCCTCCACTTTCAGCCGTTTCTCTCACCACCTCCTCTATGTTCTCCCTATCATCGTATATGAAGGGCTGGTATTAGCGCTGTTCCTGTCATCTTTGCTCATCTCCTCCATTGCTTCAAACCTTCTTTCAATGCTAGGAGCTTTTGGTTCCAACATTCTGCCTCTTTGTTATTATGCTAAAGGTAACGCATGCCCAAGACTTCTCATTTACCCTGTTAAAAATACCTAAATCTCTTAGGATAAGATCTGATTTCTCATTCAAGTGGACTGGAAAGCCCAGTTCTGCACAGATCTCTAACATCCTTCTAATTAGCCTATACCTTGCCTCTGCCTGCTGATAGAAGCCTATTGGAACCTCGGAATCACTTCCTCAGCAAATAGTTTTGCTCCCTCTGTGCTCGGAAAATCTAAAAATCTCAAAATTATGTATTCCACTTCCATTTCAACGTACTCCTTCAGCTTTGCTGTAACCTCTTCTGGTGAACCTACTAGCATCTCTTCCAGCCTAATTGCTTTGATAAATGGGCTGGAACTTGCTATTCTGAACGCATCACTTTTCTCCTTTGCTATAGCTACGCACCCCACCCAAGTCTTTTTTATCTCATCAAAATCCCTACCCACTTTGCGGCAGTGCTCTCTTAGCACGTTCAGCTTGTGCTCATATACTTCTGGAGTTCCATTTGGGATGTTCCACCAATCTGCATGCAAAGCAACTACCCTCAAGGTCAACCTCTCACCACCTCCTCCTATCATCAGAGGAGGAGGTGGTCTTGGCTTAGGCTCGCAAAAGGCACCTTCAACCTTGTAATACTTCCCCCTAAAAGTTACCTCTTCCTCAGACCACATCCTCCTGATTATCTGAACGGCCTCCTCCAGCTGTTCTATCCTAGTTCTTGCTGGAGGAAAATCGTAACCATATGCTATGTACTCGTCCTCCTTCCATCCAGCTCCGATTCCCAGTATGAACCTTCCTTCCGTTAAGGTCTGAAGGGTTGCGCTCATCTTTGCGAGGAGAGCTGGGTTGCGGTACGAGTTGCATAGCACTATGGATCCGAACTTGAGGCGCTTGAAAAGTCCGGATAAGTAGCACAAGGTTGTCCAGCATTCCAAGATGTCAGTGTTTTTTGGCACGAAATCAGCCCAAGGGATAAAATGATCTGATATCCAAGCCGAGTCAAAGAGATCCTCGAGCTCCTCTAAACTCCTTTTTATCTGATTGACAAACTCCTTCCCCTTGCTACCATCTACGGGGAAGCTAGGTATTCTCCATCCGAAGTTTATCTCCATCTCGTCAATCACCTCATGTGCTTTACATTTGAACGGTATTTTGAAAAGTCGTATGGTCTGAAAAGTTGGACGAAACTCGTGAAGCTAAGGCTAACTCTCTCCTATAGCTTCAAACAGATAAAGTAGGATAGCAAGGTTAAGATCCCAGCTAAAGCTCCTCCAACAATTATTTGGGTCTTATCATGTGCCTTTGCCTTCAGTCTCGCCCAAGCTACTAAAGGGATTAGAGATAGCATTAGAAAGCCTTCTTTCCTCCCAAGAAGTATCAACATAAGGCTTGGACCAACGATTCCTGACGTATGAATGCTTCCTTTCATGTAAAAGGCGTTGATGGCTGCAATTCCAATCGTAATTACCATATAAGAGAACGTTAAGAACTCCAAACTCCAAAGGTCCCTAGAACGAAAGAAGATAAAACCAAGAAAATAAATCAAAACTGCTAGAATTAGTAGGGGTGTTCTTTTTGTTCTATCGCTAACGCTGAGATCCGTAATTCCTCTTCCAGTTAGAAACAACACTGGTAGAACGGGTCCTATTACGATGGTTAAGAACGCAACTACCCAGTCCATCTTAGCTTTATGCCCCCACAGTACTGAGGAAACCGTTAGGATTGAAATTGTAGTGGGTGAGAGCAAGATCGCAAGAATTTCATATTTTTTCACATGATGCCTACTTGAAGGCTTCTATTTATGCTTAAGCAAGTTCAGTTCAAGTGCTGGGCTTTGATTTAACTTTCCTTCATTCCTACTTCCAAGACTCTGGAAGGCGTTTAAACAAACGTTTGGAAAAGCAAATTATAAACAATTAAATCGTCAAAACAGTTCATTCTTTAATGTCCCGTGAGCTCGATGAGTTAGTTATAGGGAACCTTGTGATCGGTAAGGGCATCTACGGCTTTCACATAAGGGTCATGAACGTCCCGGGAATTGCAGCAAAAATCTCGCAGGTTGCTTCTAAAAGGGATGTTAACATAGTCAGCTTTATTCCATCAATAAGCAGTCCTGAAGCAGAAACTGCAATCATCTTCCTTGCAGCCGATTTCTACGGAAAGGTTGTAAGCCCCACCGACTTTCTTAACGAACTTAAGAGCACTTCTGGAGTAATTGATGTCCAAATGATCTCTTCAAGGGTAAAAGGAAGCGTAGTTGTCGATGATCGCTTTCCCCCCGATTTTCAGCGACAGCAGGGTCATATTGTTTGGATTGGCCAGTCCCTCAGTGCTTTTCTCGAGGCAAGAAAGGTTTTCAGCCCTAGCGCTTTGGATTCTATGCTTTACCACAGCGGATTCATGGTTGGCACCAGCTCTTCACAGTGTTCTCTTCAAAAATCCCTGATATGAACAGAAAGGATGCACTGAAGCTTTTACAAGCCTTTCTATCAGGAGCTGGGTGGGCAAGATCTGAGATAGTTCGCTTCTCTGAGCGTTCTACAGTTTTAAGGTTGTACGACCTTTGGAGTGTGAAATACTAGAGGGTCAAGTCGATGCTCCAGCAAGCAATTATGTCAGGGGCATACTTGCTTGATACATGACTCTTGCATTTAGAAAAGTTGTTGAAGTTTCGGAACATAAATGCATCGCTATACACAGCCCCTTCTGCGAGTTTCATTTGAAGGTACTTGGATGAAGCAACATTAACTAGATCTTCGCGCCAATGACGTTAGAAAGCTTCACGCAGACAAGAGTAATTAACAAGATTAATTATGGAAACCAAAAAAGAAGATTAGATCTTTTCCAGCTCTTCAACAGGTTCCTCAATTAGCTCCTCTAAAGGCTCCTTCACAGAAACCTCCTTTGGAACGGGAAGCATGCCCAGCATCTTTCTAACAAGCCTCCTTGCCCTCTTCAAATCGGCAGGAAAGTCCACATCTAGCCAGAAGGCGCCTTTTATGTCGTACGATGTAACTCTCCCCCTGTTTGCTAGTATTTGTTTTGCGTCATTCCACTCCTCAAGACCCATCTCAAGAGCCTCGCTTATTGCGGAGAAAATTGCTGGAGTGCAGGCAAATATCCCGCAGTCAACTGCATCGTAAGGCCATATTTCCTTTCCAACTGCAACGACCTTCCTGCCATTAAGCCTCACCTTTGTCGCCTCCTCTGGGTTCACAAGCCTCGGCCTTGAGTCCACCCCTATCACGAGATCTCCTTCAGCAATTAGAGGAAGGCCCCTAAGGCTTCTTGGATTGAAGATATGATCAACCATCGAGAGCAGAAATCTGTTTCCGACGTATCCTTCTGCCATAAGCACCGATAAGCCGTTTCCTCCCCTGTAGTTGGGGTTATAAATGAACTCAACATCGAGGCTGTGAGTGTCCTTCTTGTTGGAGAAGAGAGACTTTACCTTGTGAGCCTTGTAACCAACTACTACAAAGGCCTTTTTAACTTCAAGCTTCTTAAAAGTCCACAGAGCCCATGAGAGAAGAGGAGAACCAGCAACCCTCACGATTGCTTTTGGAATGCCAAGACCCAACCTCTTTCCCAATCCAGCGGCGATTATCACACCTTCCCTTATCCTCATCGCATCACCTCCCAAGGGCAAACGAGATCTATTTATTTTGAGAGATTCAAGCGGAGATTGACTAAAATTATAAAATGCATGAAATACATGCGTTTTATATAGAAATCGATTTTTCTCCTGTCTCAGGTATCTTCATGATCAAAAGAGGTACCTTCATTTATTAAATTTTATCAGCTCCTACTCCCTTTAAATATGATAATGGATTTCTACGCTACAGCAACATTAGGCCTTGAGAACATCGTCGCTAGCGAGATAGAGGAGCTTGCAAACGTTAGATGTGAGATAGATGTGAACAAAGTTTTCTTTAAGGGAAGCGAAGAACTCATACCAAAACTAAATTACCTATCTAGGTGTGCAAATAGGATCTTTATCTTGCTCTTAAGGGAAAATTTTGAAAAACTTGAGGACTTGTACTCCCTTGCAAGGGGAATAAGCTATTCCCGCTTCATAAGACCCGAGCAATCGTTTGCAGTCAGGGCGATCAGGCACGGAATTCACGATTTCACCAGCACGGATGTTGGAAGAGTGGTTGGACAAGCCATAATAGACTCTTATTTGGATGAAAGGGGGTCTAGACTTAAGGTGGACTTGGAAAACCCTGACGTGGAAATTCAGGCCCTAGTGAGGGAAGATGAGATCATTTTGGGAGTCAACACTTCCGGAGAGGCCCTTTCAAAGAGAGGATACAGGGTTTACCAGCATCCTGCGCCTATAAAGCCTAATCTAGCTTGCTGTCTCCTAAAACTTTCCGGCTGGGAATTTGATAGATCTCTGTTGGATCCAATGTGCGGCGGTGGAACTATAATAATAGAAGCAGCCCTCATGGCAAGAAGAGTGCCTCCTGGAAGCTTTAGAGATGAGTTTGCCTTCCAAAGGCTTCATTTTATGGACCCAGCAATTTTTGAGGATGTAAAGGAGAGAGCATTGGAAGAGGTGAACTCTGAGGAGTACGAGATAATGGGAATTGAGAAGTATAGGAAACACGTCATTGGCGCCATTAAGAATGCTGAAAGTGCTGGAGTTTTGGATACGGTCAAGATAATTCAGGGAGATGCAACGAAGTATGATTATGATCCAAAACCCAAGTTCATAGTTACGAATCCCCCTTATGGGTTAAGAATAGCCAATAAGAGAGCCACGATAAAGCTTTACAAGGCTTTCTCCGAAAGAATAAGGAAGCTTGAAGGGACCACACTTGTTCTCATGGTGGGAAACAATTGGTTTGAGAAAATCTTCGGTCTAATTCCGTTGGAAAGAAGGGAGGTCATGTATGGCAACTTGAGGTGCTACGTTTTGAAGTACTTGATTTGACCCTACTCCTGAAAACATTTTTTCACTCACCTCAATGGATAGATGATGCAAGGGATAATAATCACAGGAATAGCTGGCTCAGGGAAGACTACCCTTACAAAAAGCTATCTAGAGTGGTTAAAGGAGGAATTGGGTGCAGAGGTTAGTGCGGTAAACTTGGACCCTGGAGCTCTCACTTTACCTTATGAAGCTGTCTTTGACGCAAGGGAGATTGTAAAAGTCGAAGACTTGATGATTTCTGAAGGCCTGGGGCCAAATGGGGCTCTTATCAGAGCTACTGAGATCTTAGCCTCGAAAATAGACGAAATGATTCGAAGCGTTTCCAAGCTCAAGTCTGATTACGTTTTAATTGATACTCCGGGCCAGATGGAAGTCTTCGCTTTAAGATGGTCTGGAAGGAAGATGATTAAGGGCCTTAAGAGTATCATCAATCTTGCTGGGATCTTCTTGGGGGATCATGAGCCAGGAAGGGAGCTCATCGATTCAATAACTACCGCGTTCCTCTCCAAAATAATCGAGCTTAAACTGGAAATTCCGATGATTCCAACTCTGAACAAAGTGGATCTTTGGGAAGATAGCTCGATAAAAGAGGTATGGGAGGCCTTGTTTACTGGAAAAGTGGAAGAGCGCCTAATAGCCTTGATGACTAATCAGGGAGTCATGTCTGAGCTTTTGGTCGAGATGTCAAAAGCTCTTACAAGCTTTAGCTCCCCTATTAGAGTAATTCCAATATCGGCAAGGAAGAGAATCGGGTTTGAAGGCCTATTCGATGCTCTAAACGAGGTCTGGTGTGCTTGTGGGGACCTAACCTAAACGAGTTTAGAAGCTAGGGGGTCTGTATTCGGTCGGCTCGTATCCCTCTTCCCCTTCTTCCTCTCCTTTCTCTTCTTCTACTTCTTTCGCTGCCTCTTCCTCTGGCTTCTTTACCGTTTCTTCAAGGAAGCCGCTAAGCGTATCCTTTACTTTTTTAGAAGTTCTGCCTAACATAATCCTTAGGAGTCCTAAGTTCACTCTTTCCTCGGCTAAGACTCCTAATATTCCATCTCCACAGTTTACAAGGAATATTTTGCCTTCATCTGCCTCTATTGATATCATGAAGGGTTTTCCAAAGTCTATCCCCATCATGGTCTTTTCGCAGGCCGCATAGACAGTTATCGCGGTTGCGCTAAACAGGTCTGGATCAACGGCCTCAGGAAGGTCGCTAGTTATGGGAAGACCTTCTGGCGAAATCAGTATTATTCCGGTAACGCCGTCGACGGACTTTAAATTCGACAAAACTTTCTTTAATTCCTCCATAATTGATCTAGGATATTAACGAAATTGAATCTAAATAATGTTTTGCATCAAACCCTCACATCTCATCAACGGCGCCCTAATCATCTGAGGAACCCTAAAATTTTTATGAACCTTTGAACTTGCTTAGAATTCCTTTCTTTTGGAAATTTTTCTTGAGCCCTAATCTCTGTCATTCTAACAATTGATATCCTGCTTCAACACCTCACTTCGCTTCATTTACGCTTCTAAGGATTAAGT
>JAVCBX010000037.1:0-7459 GCA_037917635.1 Thermoproteota archaeon
AGACAATATGTAAAGGCCGTGGATGGCGTCTCCTTCGATATATCAGATGGCGAAATATTTGGTTTGGCAGGAGAATCTGGCTGCGGCAAGACTACTACTGGAAAAACCATTTTAAGGCTTAGGGAACAGTTTGGCATCTCATACCTCTTCATAACTCACGACTTGGCGATTGCCAGGCACATGTGCGATAGGTTAGCGGTGATGTATTTGGGAAAAATAGTCGAGATGGGTTCCACGGAGGAGTTGATAAGAGATCCGATCCATCCATACACAAAGGCATTGATAGCTGCAGTACCTGTTCCAGATCCTACGGCAGAAAAGAGCAAGGTCATGATATCAGGAGAGGTGCCAAGTGCTCTTAATCCTCCTCCTGGATGCAGGTTCCACCCGAGATGTCCCTATGCCATGGAGATATGCGGGAAGGAAGAGCCTGAGCTCGTTAAGGTTGATGGTGGAAGGAAAGTAGCCTGTCACCTTGTTTCCTGATTTAAGGTTTCTAGCTCCCTGATCAATAAATCAACTGCTCCAATTGCCTTAATTTTACCTCTATTGCTTCCTTTTGGATTTTCCATGTCTAATTCAAGTATGTAGAGTTTAGCTTCTATCCTTAATGAGATGAAATCTCCCTCTTTGAGAGCCCTTATATTCAAGCCAATCCTGTCTTTGATTAAGCTAGGACCTATTAGTGAAAAAAGGCTTGTCTGCCAAAGAGGAACTCTCTTCTCTATTGCAAATATCGAAAAACCCGTTTTATCAAGCTTATCCTCTACTACATTAAGTCCCATCTTAGTCAGACATCTTAGCAGCTTTTCTCTAACCCTATTGATTTCCACACCTCTAATCCTCACATCCGCTGTGATTGCCATGTCTAACGCCTTCTAAGCCTTGGATTGACTATCTCCTCAATTGCCTGTCCCATTAACATGAGTCCAGATACGAAGAGAGCGATGCAAAGGCCGGGCGGAATTATCCACCACCAACAAGGCTTTCCGTAATTCGCCCACCAACCTCCAGTCGTGTGGGCGTAATGAAGTATCATGCCCCAGCTCTTGTGGCTTGGATCCCCTAAGCCAAGGAAGCTAAGGCTTGCTTCAGCCATCATGGCTGCGGCTGCCTCATAAACTGCGGCAGAAACTATGAATGGCATTACGTTCGGGAGTATGTGAGTGATCATTATGTGCTCATTGCTAGCCCCTATCGCCCTCGCTGCTTCCACAAAAGCCCTTTCTCTTAGCGAAAGAACTGCGGATCTAACAAGTCTTGCTAGACCTGGCCATGCATTCAACGTAATTGCAATAATTAGCACGTAGAACTTTCCAGTTCCTAACAGAGAGGCCAAGAGTATCATCAAGGGCAGGCCGGGCAGGACCAAAATTATGTCGCATATCCTCATTAAGATCTCATCTATCATGCCACCATAGTAACCGGAGACTATGCCTATGATAGTTCCTATACTGACAACGCTTATTGAGGCTAGAACTCCAACAAGCAGGGAGACTCTTGCTCCATAAATGAGCTCAGAAAGAATATCCTGCCCTATATCATTCGTTCCAAGCGGGTGCTTACTGCTTGGAGGAAGAAGGTAGTGATCCACAATCTTGTAAGGATCGTAAGGGGCAATGTAAGGGGCAAATATGGCCATCATCACGAACGTCATTGTTATGCAAAGTCCGAGCACTCCCGCTTTGTTCTTCATGAAGAGCTTGACGGAAGCTGACAACTTCTCCCTCCAGACCTTGGCCCTATCCCTCCATACTTGTGGCACCCTCACCCTTCATCCCACCCTTACCCTCGGATCAAGGTATGCGTAAAGTAGATCAGCTATCAGATTGGCTATCAGGACGCAGACCGAAGTTATGAAGAAGGCACCCTGAAGCAGGAAGTAGTCTGAGTTCATAATTGCTTCATATATGAGGCGTCCTGTTCCTGGGTAAGAGAAAACAGTCTCTGTTAAGATAGCTCCATTTACCATGAAGCCAAACCTTAAGGCAGTTATGGTTACCATCGGCAATAGAGAGTTCCTAACGGCATGTCTAAATAGCACCTCCCTGTCCGTAAGGCCTTTGGCCTTAGCTGTTACTATGAAGTCCTCTCCTAACACCTCAAGGGTCGCGCTTCTCATGTAAAGCATGTACATTCCTATTTGCCTCACAACTAAACAGGTTAGAGGAAGCGCTGCGTGCGCTAACACGTCCTTAATAAACTCGAAGGTATTTGAATACTGAGCCCCTGGAGTTGTTGCTCCATATAGAGGAAATAGTGGAATGTAGAACCCAAAAACCAGCAAGAGGACCATTCCAAGCCAGAAATGAGGTATTGCTCTAATGAAAAGGGAAGTATTCGTTGCTATCAAGTCAAATCTGCTCCCCCTTCTCCAAGCAGTATAGGCTCCTAACAAGACGGCTCCTATGGTTGATAGTACTATACTAGTGGATAGCAAGAACAACGTCCATGGAAGCTTCTGCATTATTATGTCGAAAACTGGGGCGTAATAGGCTACAGAATACCCAAAATCCCCGCTCAACATTGCCTTCATGAAATCAATGTACTGAAGGTGAATGGGCTTGTCAAGACCCCATCTTTGCCTGAGCCTCTGTACGGCTTCCGGAGGTACCCTTGGATCTCGTTCAATGATCTCTGCGAAGGGATCTCCAGTAGCTCTCGCTAAGAAGAATATGGCGGACATTACCAGCAAGAAAGTGATAAATAAGGACAAGAATCGGGTTAATACAAATCGAATTCGCATAATCTCACCTATAAAAAAAAGGAAGGGAGTTATTTAGATGGAGACCTCTTTCTGGCTGTGTAGAAAGCGTATGCAGCTATTACGACCAATATAACTATCAGGATGCCAACTATAGGCGGGCCATAGGCTCCCCAGAAGGTCGTAGGTGCAATCTTCCTAGTAAGCTCAAACGTTAGGACGGTAGAAGCTTCCTCGAATCCTGGAGCTGAGCAGGCTATCTTAGCGGTATAAGGTTGCTCCACCCAGCCTTCAGTGCTAAGAGTTGTGCTGTACACGCCAGTTTCAATCTCTTCGAACTTGAACGCTTCAGGTACTCCAGCTATGTGCATCTCGACTGATGCTCCAGTTATAGGCTTGCCCTCTGGATCCGTTAAGCTAACCTTTACAGTTATCGTCTGTCCAGGAGTTACCTTCGGAGGCGGATACTCCGTCAAGGTAAGAGTCATTGGCTTTAGGACCGCCTTCTCCCTAAGGACGCAGTTCCACCATGACCACTCGTTGTCAACGGACCCCATGATGAGTGGAACCCATCCTATCCACTTATCTACTCTATAAGCTGAGATTTCATATCGATGGAATATTGAAATAAATGGAAGCTCCTCAGCAAGTATTGCCTGCATCTTCTTTGCCATCTCCTTCCTCTTCTCCACGTCTACAGTCCTAGCCTGTTCCTCTGCAAGCTTGTCGAAGGTTGCATTTATGAAGCCGTAGTAATTGGGGTTGGGTATCTTGCTTGAGTGAAGCCTGAACCTCAATATGTCGGGACTTGGGCGAGTTCCATAACCTGAGCAGAGGAGCCACATGTCAGGCTTGTCAGGGTGATCCGGAGGTAGCTTTATCCTTGGCCAAAGTGTCTTCCATTCCTGATAGACCACATGAGCCTTTATTCCTCCTCCAGGTATCTTAGGAAGCCATTCGTTGGCTAGCAACTCAGCGATCCTAACCCTTATCGGATCGTATGTTGGAGGACCAATCTCAAGATCTATCTCTTCCCCATTTGGACCCTCTCTGAACCCATCTCCATCTATGTCCTTAAATCCGAGCTTGTCGAGGATCTCAGCCGCCTTATTAAGATCGAATTCATATCCGTAGACCCCGCACTTTGGATCGGGGTTCGCCCAGTCCTCGAACAAGCCGGTTATTGGCCACACTCCGAATCTTCCTGGCCTTCCGTAGCCGTGCATTACCACTTCAACTATGTAGTCCTTGTCAATGCAGTGAGCAATAGCCTTCCTGAACTCCTTTATGTTCAGCGGGAACTTCCAAGTGTTGAAGCCTAAGTGGCACACGTAGGAGCTGAGGTAAAGGTGGATCCTTATGTTCGGATCCTGCAATAGAGTTGGCAGAGCCTCTGATGATAGCCTCCAATACCATTCATCAACTTCTCCCTTCCTAAGAGCTAACAACCCAGCATCAGGGCTGGTTATAATGGGCATTAATAGCTCGTCTGCGAACGGCCTGCCCTTAAAGAAGGTCGGATTCGCCTTGTACCTTATGTACTGACCCGGAACGTATTCAACAAATATGAAGGGCCCATTTCCAACCTTCAAGACATCCTCTGTAGCTCTGTAAGTGAATGGATCAAAGTCAGGTGCTGTGACGATCTTCTCCCAAATATGCTTTGGAACTATCGGGTAAGTTAGGACATCGGCGACGAAGTCTGGATATGGGAACTTGAGGTATATCTTTATGGTGTAGTCATCCACAACCTCGACCTTCTCAACGGTCTCCCAGAGGTCAGACCATCTCGGATATTTTACTTCTAGCACGTGGTTAAACGTAAACGCTACATCATGGGCTGTAAATGGAGTTCCGTCATGCCAAGTTGCGTTCTTAACAATATGTATCGTCCAAACTAAGCCGTCTGGGGTTGACTCCCAGTACTCTGCAAGCCAGGGAACTGGACGGCTCTGAGCATCTATTTCTACTAACGAATCGTAAATTGGGTAGAAGAAGTAGAAGCTCCAAGTAGTTGCCCTAGTGAACGGGCTCATCTCAACTGGATCAGAGGGAAGAGGGCATATCAGTGTCCCTCCAAAGAAGGCTGGCTCCCTTGGAACTGGAGGTTTTGGAATCTCCCCTAACTCTACCCCTCCCCAAGGTACTGTCTCTTGAGTTTCGGTTTGAAGAAGAGTAAGACCCACTGGAATCAACAATACAAGTAGTAGGAGAACTACCCGTTTCATACGCTACACCTGTACGATGTTATATTTCTTTTTCCCGAAAAATTATATAAAGGTGCGCATTCGAATTTTGGTCTCACGCTTTAAAATTTGAACATTTCTATGCCAGTAGATGCAATTAGCTCAGTTACTATCGAGAAGAGTGAGATCAAAATTATGCTCCTTATTACCTTTAGGCCAATTATTAGGTCGAAGAGAGGAACGAATTCAGGACTCAGAATGCCCAACCTACTTGGCAGGTCCAATAAAGTGTAAAGAATTATTGTAGTAATGAGAAGGAACAACATGTTTGAAATCAGCCCCTTTTTCAGGCCAAAGCGAAGGCCCATGTATGCCCCAGCAAAAGCTGGAACCACAAGGGTTGATAGCTCAGCTGGAAGCCCGTAGACCATCGCGCTCATGTGAACTGAATTGACCATTATGGCCCAGCAAAGCGCAACGCTTAACTGATACTTCAATTCCTTAGGCATCTGGGGTATTGATATGTCTCTAGGTAAGTTTATTAATACTTTAGCTCCATCAGATCGCTATCTCCTAATAGCTACTCTAGTGGCCTTAATTGCGATGATTCACGCTACAAACAACTATGTGGATACCTACAGCATGCTAATACAAACCCAAATAAACGCTACCGTTAAAGAGGTGAGGTATGAGGTGAAAGGCTTTTCGTTAAAGTATCTATCATAATAAAGGGAAAGGGAAAAGCTTTTGCCCCACAAAAGCTGAGATATGAAGTTTGGCTTAACAGGAAGTACATAACTGAGGATGTGGTGGAGGCACTTCCAATCATAAAACCGGATCAAGAAGTGACAATTGAGAGGACTGTAGAAGTACCGCGGGAAAGGATGTTTACCATTGAGGAAGCAATTAAATTGGGAAAATGGTCTTGGAAGATTTCTGGATCCATTCTGGTTCTAACTTTCCATGGAGAAACCATTTTAAGGTTCGAAGGAGCAGCTGAGTTGCCTCCAATAGGTCATTAATTAGCTGGCTACCTTAGCTAAAATCTAATCGATTATAAGCTCAAAAAGCCTTCTTGAATTTTCCAAGACCTTATTTTTCACCTCTTCAAAACTTATGCCTTTAACTTCTGCTATTCTACGTGCTATTCTTGGAATCCATGTTGGATCAACCCTTTTGCCCCTAAATGGTACTGGAGAATCCGTTTCTAACAGGGCCCTCTCCAGAGGAACGATCTTTATCATTTCCTCGTAAGCATCGCTTAATGAAAAGGGACCGAAGCTGAAGAACCACCCATTCCTCAACGCCCTCTTAACAAGACTTAATGAGCCGTTAAACCAATGCAAAACCACCTTCTCTGCACCAAATTTCTCCAACGTAGAGATTACTTGCTCATGTGCGTATCTGGAGTGCACTATCAATGGAAGATCTATTTCAAGAGCTTTCTCGATCTGCCTCTCAAAAACCTCCATCTGAAGCCTTCTCTCGCTTTTCTTCTTTGCGAACTTGTAATCTAGACCTACCTCTCCTACAGCAACCGCCTTATCAAGCTCGAGAAATTCCATAATCTTTTGAAGCTCCTCTTCTTTGTGTGCGAACTTTGGATGTAGGCCAAAGGCCCCGTAAATCCTTTTGTCCTTAAGGAGTTCTAAATTTTTCCTTGAAGACTCTAGGTCCTCGGAATTTGTTATTAGGCAAGTGACTCCAAGTTTCTCAGCTTCGTTGAGCGTTTCCTCAATGCTTCTAAGCATATAAAGGTGACAGTGGACGTCTACGAACAAGTTAATTCCTCCTGCCAGTGCTAGAACTATCGCTTCCAAGAAGATCTTTAAAGATCAACCTTGAGATCTCCTTGAATATTAAATCTCTATTCTCTAAAGTTATCTCGAATAATGAAACGTCTTCTCTTCTCAATATCTCCGAGACAAAGGGGTCCTTCAAGAATTTTCCAATGGTTGCTATGACCGGCTTGCTCGAGTTAAGAGCCTCTATGACCGCCCGTTTAAATGAATTTGAAAAAAGCTCCATTTTCCCTATCTCATCTATCACTACGATGTCCGAGTGCTTTAACGCGTTCTTTATTGCTGCCACTCCAATCCTATCCAAGTCGCTTAGATTTACTCCATACCTCGAAACCCTGGGCCCCTTGATCCCAACTCCCGCTAAGATTCCCTCCTCTCCTGTAGCTATGTCTACAAGCTTGAAACCAAGCCTTCTGCCGCTCCTTCTAATCTCAGGAGTTGAAAGTCCTCCGACCTTAAGTTTAAGCTCTCTTGCCTTCTCTATGAGCTTCGATACCAACGTAGACTTCCCAACACCAGGTCTTCCAGTTATTAGAACGTTCTTTACTGAGGCTCTTCTGGCTTTCATTCCCAGTCATTGTTTTATATGATCCGCAGGGAAAAAGGTTGGTGCTTATGAATAAGTCTAAAGCCAGCGAATTTAGTAAGGGCATGGCTTTAGCGATAGCGACCCTTTTCTCAATTGTAATTGGGGCATATCTGATTTTTCAGGAAGTAAGTTCTCCAATAACATTGGAATCAGCCGAGTTAATTCGATACGTAGGCCC
>JAVCBX010000146.1:0-7370 GCA_037917635.1 Thermoproteota archaeon
CCTGAAAGGAGAATCATCAACAGCCAGTAACCTGAGGCCCTCCAGCATCCAAATTGAATCGAGCTGAAATTCATTAAAAATATCGACAGGAAAATTATGGTGATTCAGATGTACTTGGGTAATGTTGAGAGTTACCTTAGGAAGAAAGTTTCTGAAAGGACCTTGCTTGCAACCCTAATCGATCCAGCAAACGTTGAGACTGAGGAGCTTGTTAGATTAGTTTCTGAGCTTGAGAAAGCAGGATCTGACCTCATACTTGCAGGAGGATCCATAGCTGCCGGAGCGAAACTTGAGGAGAAGATAAAAGCGATAAAATCAAGCACAAAACTTCCAGTAGTTCTGTTCCCGGGAAACGTAGATGGCGTAGTTCCAGGAGCAGACGCCATACTCTTCATGTCCCTCCTAAACTCAGGGAATCCGTACTGGATAATACAGGCTCAAGCTCTTGCAGCGCCGAAGATAAGGAAAATTGGATTGGAACCAATTCCAACGGCTTACCTCATTTTTGAGCCAGGTCATACCACGGCAGCTGGCTGGGTTGGTTGGGCAAACCCCATACCTAGAAGGAAGCCCGAGATTGCCCTATCTTACGCTCTTGCGGCCGAGATGCTTGGAATGAGGTGGATATACCTTGAAGCTGGAAGTGGAGCGGAGCTTCCTGTTCCAACTGAGGTCATCAAGCTAATTGCTACTCATACGGATCTGGGAATAATAGTTGGAGGGGGATTGAGGACAAAGGAGCAGATTTTAGCAAGGGCAAAGGCAGGAGCAAACATAATAGTAATCGGGACGAAGGTAGAGGAGAGCAAGGATCTAAGGGCGGAGATTAAACCCATATCCGATGCTCTAAGGGAACTTCGAAAGGTTTATGATTAGGCTTCCCTATTATTTAAGGACTGAAGCCCCGTGGTGTAGTGGTCAAGCACGCCGGGCTCTGGACCCGGAGACCCCGGTTCGAATCCGGGCGGGGCTATCTCCTTTAATTTCCCTTGTTTCCAGTCTTTAGAGCAATGCTCTTTCTTAAGCAAATTTTTCAGCTTTTTCACCTTATTGTCTAGAAGGTCTTGTAAATGGGAACAAAAAAGTTCGTCGTAGATGCAATGCTTGGAAAGCTTGTTAAATGGCTTAGAATTCTCGGATGTGATGTTCTAAGCGTTTCAGAGCTTGGAGAGCGTGATGAAGCTCTTCTGAGAGCTGCTAAGCTGAGAAAAAGGATCCTTTTAACAGGAGACCAACAGCTTTTCAAGAGAGCATGGAGAAATGGGGTTAAAGCCAGATTCGTTGGAAACTCGGAGGTAACTGAGGCCCTTGCAACGCTCTCGGCCACAGAATTCATCCCTCTGAGGATAGATTTTAATAATACTAGATGTCCTGAGTGCAACCATAAGCTTTTGGAGACATCTACAGACCCTTTTCTTGGCAAGAAGGGCCCATCTAGGCCTAAAACCTCTATGAAATCTGAACAAGAAGTTCCTTGGAAGATTAACGTTCCTGATTGGATTTTAAGGAGATATTCTTCCATTTACGTGTGCCAGAATTGCGGAAAGGCCTATTGGCCCGGCTCTCATTACCTCCGGATGTTAAGGATCCTTATAGAAGCGAAAAAGAGTAGGGACAAATCATTTAAATCACAGCAGCTGAAAAGTTTGGGCCGATGAGGAGTAGCGACGGCATTGACCGGTGATAGGACTGATCTGCCCTGAGGCCCCTGGGAGGTGCTAGATTGAATTCGCCTTTCCAAGAGCTTGATGAACAAGAAGTTGAGCCAAGGACGATGGAAGATTTCATAGTGCTTGAAGAGAACTCCGAATGGCTGGGGATTAGCAAGCTCCTCTTAATGGAAAATGCTGGCGCTTCTATTGCTAGAAGGGCAGTTGAAATGTTAGGATCTCCGAAGGATAAGAGGATTTTGGTGTTCTGTGGGAGGGGTAACAACGGAGGAGACGGAATGGTTGCTGCCAGACATCTGGCAGCCTTAGGAGCTATTGTAAGGGTTTTATTGATAGGAGGAGAGCCAAAGGCAAAGGAGGCAGCTTATAATTATGAAGTTCTTAAGAACTGCCATCTTTCCATTGAAACAAAGGTTATTAAGGAGAAGGATGATTTGGAGGGCTTGAAAAACGCTGATTTGATAATAGATGCCCTTCTAGGAACGGGAACGAGGGGAGCTCCTAGGGGGCTTATGGCAGAGGCCATAAAGGTCATGAATTCAATGAAGTCAAGGATTCTGAGCATAGATACTCCTTCTGGCTTGAACCCTTTCACAGGAGAGGCTCTAGGAGCTTGTGTAAGGGCAGATGTGACGGTCACCTTTCACTCGATGAAACAAGGGCTTAAGGAAGAGCTATGCGGGAGGATTATAGTTGAAAAGCTCGGAGCACCTCCAGAAGCCCTGATCTTATGTGGTCCAGGGGATGTAAAGGTTGTAGTTAGGAAGAGAGATCCTTGGAGCCACAAGGGCGACTTCGGAAGGATCCTTATAGTAGGAGGATCTTCTAAGTACTCTGGAGCCCCGGCTCTGGCCGGCTTAGCAGCTCTCAGAAGCGGAGCAGATCTTGCGATGATAGTTGGCCCGAAAAAGGCCATACTTCCAATAAAAGGAGTGAGCCCAGATTTGATAGCCGTTCCACTCCCTTCTAAGGATGCGATATCTAAGGAAGACGTTCCAACGATCTTGAAGGAGGTAGAAAGGAGTGACGTCGTTCTAATAGGACCTGGAATTGGATTGTCAGTAGAGACGAGGGAAGCTGTCGTTTTTCTGCTTGAAAAATTAAAAGAAATGGGAAAGAAAGCCGTTCTTGATGCAGATGTACTTAAATTCACAGAACCAGGGATGGGATGGCCCAAGATGATAATAACACCACATTCGGGGGAATTTGAAAAGATATTCGGGGAAAAGCCCCCAATTGAACTGAAGAAAAGGATAGAACTCGTAAAAAAGGCGTCTGCAAGACTAAATGGAACAGTCTTGCTTAAAGGGCATTTTGATGTTATATGCTCGTTGGGGAAAAGGTACAAGGTAAACATCACGGGAAATCCAGGGATGACCGTAGGAGGAACCGGAGATGTACTTTCTGGGGTTTTATCGGCCTTTTACGCCGTTCACAAAGATCCGCTCAGGGCATCATCAGCTGCAGCATATGTTGTAGGCAGAGCAGGGGACATGGCGCTTGAGGAATTTGGATACTCCTTGGTCGCCACTGACCTGCTTGATCGAATTCCCAAGGCCATCCTAGAGTGCATAAAAGCAGAAAGTTAGGGCCTCACAAAAGAAATTCAAGAAGCCTCTATTACCTTCTCAATGAGCTTTGCGTTTAGATAGGCTTTTTTCAAGAGTTCAGGTAAGGTCTCTGGGGACATCCAATTGATCTCCTTTGCAAGGGAGAGAGCGTTTGCGTAAGCCCTTTGGATCAAGACTCCTACTGTGAGCTTGTCTATCTCCCCTACGCTTACTGCAAGCCTAAATGCATTTTGAAACGCGTCTTTAACCATTTCCTTTACTTTATCGGGAGTTATGGAGAGGACATCTGGCAAGTGAAGGTTTCCTTCTAGGTCTATTGCGGCCGTAGGTCTTATGTAGATCTCCATCGCCTTTATCCCAAGCTTGTGGAGAACATCAGCTATCTCCGGGCTCACCTTTTCACCGGCTTTAACCAAAAGCTTCTCAGAATCTATCCAGATCTTGCTCCCCCTTATCCTGGTCTTCACTCCGAGAGCCCTGAGATCGGTGAGGACGGGGCCAGGCATCAAGTCGGTTGGTCCCTCTGGGATCACTATGTCCTTCTGAGCAACCTCGTTTGGCTTGATGAATACTTCTACTTTGCTTTCAACAAGGCGCTTGTAAATCTTCGATGGACTTTCCTTTGAAAAAATTATGACTAGGTTGTTTGGAACGTGCTCGAGTAGCTTCTCAAGACCAGGCCTCTTCAAATCCTTGAAGGCTATTGGAACAAGCCTCTTCTTGGTTACCAAAAGCTTCGTGTTTGAAGCAAGTTCCTTCCTAAGTCTCTGGAACGCACTTGCTGGAAACCTTCCGAAATCAGCAAACATAACGACTGGATACTCCGTGCAAAGCTTCCTTATCTTCTCTACTAGTCTTACCTTCCTCTCCCTCTTGCTGATTGCCTTCATTTGGAAACCCCTGGAAGCACCTTTTTAGCTGGTCCCATGGTGGTTTTAAAGTATATGGCCTTCAGATACCTGTTCAATGGGCTGTATTTCCTCCTCAAAGCTTCTATTACCCTTTCAGCGTTATCAGCTAGTTCCTTAACCTTCATATCCCTGGATCCTATCTTAACGTGAAATACTGGTTGATCCTTCATCATCCTTGCCCTTACCGACTTCTTCAATCTCTCAATCATTCTAGGAAGCTCATCAGATCTCGTAACAGGAAGGGGAATTGGCATCTTATTCCTTGGTCCAAATATGGGTCCTATGGTTGGGACTATCTTGGGCAACAGGTCTGCTTGCGAGATGAAGAAGTCGTACTCCCCAGCAAGCTTCTTTAGATCCCTCTTCTTCTTGCCTATTATTTCATTTGGGTCGAATACCGTGTCAGCTCCAGCATTTTTTGCCTTAAGAGCAAAGTCCCCAATCCCTATAACTGCCACCTTGGGCATCTTGTTCTTTGGGGAGTGAGCGAGCTCTATTATCTCAGAGAACCTTAGCTTAGGATTCCTCTTAAGATCCAATCCCTTTAGAACGACCGTCATGTCTACCGACTCTTTAAACCTCCTCTCTGGACTGTTCTCAACGACCTTCTTGATGGCTTCCTCAAGCTCCTTCCTTTCCACCAATCTCACCCTCCAAAAGATGATCGTACTTCCCCTCATTTATCTCTCTAATCACTTCCCTAGGATCCTTTCCATCGACTGTGACGCCCATGCTAACAGCCGTTCCTAGAACCATCTTAACCATGTTCTTTAAGGAGTTCGTGTTAGCATCTGGAAGCTTTATCCTTGCTATCTTAACCACTGATTCGAAGCTTATGTCTCCCACGTTTTGAGTTCCAGTTTGACCTGATCCCTTCTCAGCACCCACTTCCCTCAGTATAAGCATGGAGGTTGCTGGAATCCCTATCCTAATATCGAACTTCCTGGTATCGAGGTCCACCTCTATCTCAACTGGGACCTTCATCCCCTGATACTCCCTAGTCTTCTCGTTGATTTGCTTGACAACTTCTCCAACGTTTATCCCAAGTCCTCCTAATGCTGGTCCAATTGGAGGGCCAGGATTAGCCTTTCCTCCCTCAACCAATACCTTTACGACTTTCTTTGGCATGGAATCACCTAGCTCTCTTCCTTCAGTATCTTCACGTTCTCCAGCGGTATCCTTATCTCCCAGTCCTTTCCAATGTCTAAGAGCGTTGCTATTATGAATCTCTTATCCTTTGATTCGGTTCCAGGTTCAGGAGCTGATATCACCCTTGCCCTAAAACCTTTGAAGTTCCCCTTTATTATCTTCACCACGTCCCCAGGTTTAACCTCAATCCTCTCAGGCTCCTTAGCTATCATGGAATCTATTTCCTCCATGGTAACAGGGTTTGCTCTCATCATCTTTGCCTTCTGAAGGCCCTTTACAAGTCTTCTTACGTCATACTCCCTGTCCGCTTCGACAAAAAGGTATCCTCTAAGGGAAGGAATTGCGAGGATTGACTTCACCCTTATACCCCTTGATTCTGCCCTCTTGTAAAGGAGCCAGGCTACTTTCGCCTCTTGGCCAGCAATAGCTCTAACTGCGAAGAATATAACCTTCTTCTGATCAGCTTTTTCCATGGTTCAGCCCCAAGCTCTAGCTCATGGGAGCTTAAGAAATGTCCAGACGTACTGGATTATAAAACCTATCCCCCCTACTAGGCCGAAGCCAAGCAAGGTTATCTTAAGCATCGTCCAAATCTCTTCCCAATTAGGCTTCTCAGCGACCTTCAATGTCTTCTCTATTTTTTCCCTAATGGATCTCTCCTTCGACAACTTTTACACCCTATATGCGATCTACCTCAAATCTTTCGGTGATCTCCTTTATTTTCTCCTCTTCAGGGGCCTTTTTAGAACCCTTTATTATCTCTACAGGTGTTAGAGCTTTAAGCTCCCTTGTCCTAGCTATCTTCTCGAATATGGGCGACTTAACCCCCACTATTATGACCAGAACCCTCACTGCTGACTTGAGGGACTCCTCAAGGCCGACTCCCCAAATTAGATTTGCCTCAGGCGAAAGTATCCCTGCCACCGCCTCCAAGACCTCTCCCATCTCGTCCAAGGAGAAGTCAGAGCCGCACGATATGTGAACTATGGCCCCCGTCGCTCCGGATATGTCGCCCTCAAAGAGGGGGTTCTCTATGGCCTCCTGAAGCGCCTTCATTGCCCTGTTCTCCGAATCGCTCTCTCCAACTCCCATGAGGGCCAGACCCCCATTTTCAAGTATGGTCCTCAAGTCCGCGAGGTCAACGTTTATCAGGGCCGGCTTCCTCGCTACATCTGAGATCGCCCTTAGAGCCCTTGCCATAAGCTCATCTGCTACAAGGAAGGCCTGATGCATTGGAAGCTCGCCAGTAATCTCCAAAATCCTGTCGTTCCTTATTACCACCAAGGTATCGACGTTCTTAGAAAGTTTCTCAAGGCCCCAGTAAGCAACTGACTTCCTTCTCTCCCCCTCCGCCTCAAATGGAAGAGTCACGATTCCTACGACTACGGCTCCCATCTCCTTCGCAACCTCGGCTATAACTGGAGCCCCTCCAGTTCCGGTCCCTCCTCCAAGGCCAGCCGTGATGAAGACTATGTCAGCACCTTCCACTATCCTCCTTATTTCATCAACGCTTTCCTTGGCAGCCTCCTCACCTATCCTGTAGTCAGCTCCCGCCCCATGTCCTCCACAAAGCTGTTTTCCCAGCAGCAACTTTCTTGAAGCGACGGACCCGAGGAGGTGCTGAACGTCAGTATTGGCAGCGACCGTCTCAATTCCCTCTATTCCTATACCATTTAGCCTAGTTATTGTGTTGCATCCAGCCCCTCCAACCCCTATTATCACTATCTTAGGTACTACGCCCTTGGCAAACTCCATTAAGGTCTCATCATCCGGAGAAATCCTCTTTTGTCCCTTTTTATCCGAAAAAAGCCCTTCTATTGCGTTGTCAGCTAGAGATTTCAACATTCTCTACCTCCCATTGCACAGGATACGCTTTCTCTCGCTATTTAAAATACATACTTCCCACTTGTCGCAACTACCTTATACCAAGGGATAAAGGAAAATGTTTTAAATCCCTTCCTTATATTAAGGAAGGGCCCGTAGCTCAGTGGTAGAGCGCTGGCTTTGCAAGCCAGAGGGCGCGGGTTCGAATCCCGCCGGGTCCACCATTTTTGAGTAAGATCTCCTGA
>JAVCBX010000056.1:0-7329 GCA_037917635.1 Thermoproteota archaeon
GCTCTACTTCAGTCTTTATTCCAAGGGATCTCAGTTTTCTAGCAACTCTTAGGGCAAGAGGCTTCAGGTTCTTTCCAATGTAGGCGATGAAAACTGGTCTCTCCTCCTCGATCTTAACTATGCCCTTCTCCCTTGCTGCCTCAACGAGGCGATCGACCCCGAAGGACATGCCTACACACGGAACATCTGGCCCTCCATAAAGGGCAATTAGGTTGTCGTACCTGCCCCCTCCACAAACTGAGTAGGGAACGCCCTCTAACAACACCTCAAAAACCATTCCTGTGTAGTAAGCAAGGCCTCTAACGATGTTTGGAGAGAACCTAATCCAGTTTTTGAGGCCGATCTCCTTTCCAAGATCTAAAAGCTCTTCAAGACGAGATACATATCGCTCGAGTTTTGGCTCGCCCAAAAGAGAAAGGATTTTCTCAGGAGACATATTTTTAAGGTTTAGAAGCAATTTTATCCTTTCGAATACCTCAGTTCTTCCCTTAAGGGAAGAAAGAAGTTCTCTTTCGAATTCTTTCTCTGGAACCTTATCCCTCTTGTCTACAACGAGCATCACCCTGTATTGCTCATCTGAATCAAATCCTTCCCTGCTAAGAAGCTCTCTAAGGATCCTAACGTCGTTGACCTCAACTCTAAAGTCCTCAAATCCGAGGGCCAACATGGAGTCCACAACGAGCGAGATGACTTCAAGATCAGATTCTACGGATGAGGATCCTATGAGCTCAACTCCTGCCTGCCAAAATTCCCTGAACCTCATTCTCTGAGGCTCATCATACCTGAAAACGCTGCCGAAGTAATACCACTTCACCGGAAGCTTTAGTTCACCAGCTTTTTGAACGAAAAGCCTTGCAACTGAAGGGGTTAGCTCCGGTCTTAGCGCAACCCTCCTACCTCCGAGATCTGTGAAGGTGTACATGCGCTTCTCTATCTCCTCTCCTGATTTCTTCTCAAAGAGGGAGAAGGGCTCCAGCGTTGGCAGCACTATTTCCTCAAATCCGTAAAGGGAGAACACCTTCCTCAATGTATCTTGAAATTCTTGGAATATTCTAGCTTCATCTGGCATCAAGGTTCTAAACCCTTTCAGAGGCGAGAAGTCCATCCAAGGAATAGGTCAGCGAACACTTAAATAAACCCTAGTCCAACCACATATCGGGCCCGTAGCTCAGTAGGATAGAGCGGCGGCCTCCTAAGCCGTAGGTCGCGGGTTCGAATCCCGCCGGGCCCGCCATCCTTTTTAGTTCGAATTGTAACATAGTGATGATTGCAATGAAGTTGAGCCCATTAACCAAGGCTTGCATTCCCCTGATCTTGCTCCTCATGCACTCAGCTCTTACATCTGCTCAGGCTCCAACTTATGGTGCAATAGTTGTAAGAGGAGACATATACGCAGATTGGACGCTTGCAATGGCCCTTTCTATGAAGGAGAGGGTTCCAGTACTTACCTTATTCGAAGAAAATCAAGAAGAAATCATCAGAGTTCTCAGAAGCCTTTCAGGAGGAAGGAGATCCGTGTTAATAGTTGGCGACTCGATGGCGGTCTCCAAAGAGTTCGAGATCATACTGAAGTCGATGGGAATAGATGTAGATAGAGTGGGGGGAGCTACTAGGGCAGATACCTCGCTTCAAATGATAATAAGAGGCTTTTGGACTGATAGCACCGAGCTCATAGTGGTTGATGGTCAAAGGAGGGAACTTTATCTTCCAGCCCTTTCCATCTCCTCCTCTTCGCAGGCCCCGATAATATACTCCGTGAAGGGAAAGCTTCCAGAGAATTTCTTCAAGGTTGTTGACAACTATCTAAAGGAGCTTAAGGTAATATACGTTCTCAATTCCTCAATTTCAAGTGAGGAGATTTCTAAGCTAACTGAAATGGGTTATTCTGTGAAGGAGCTCAATTTTACGTCTTTGACAACCCCAAGGGAGAGCTCGTTAAAAAAAGCAATTTCATGGTTTGGTGAAACCGCTTTATGGATCCTTTTTGGAGCTTTTATTGGAGGCATCTTCTCCTACTTGTTGATACTCAGAAAAAGGATGAAGCTTGATATTTTAATGGACTTTCTGACGAGGGATGAGAAGAAGCTCGTTAGCATGATAATTGAGAGGGGAGAGATAAGACAAGAAGAACTGCCCGAACTAACGGGTTTTTCGCGCCCTAAAATTAGCAGAATGGTGAATGAGCTTGTGAGCAGGGGGATATTGGAGAAGGAAGTTTCTGGAAAGACTTATTTGTTGAGGGTCAGGAATCTATTTAAATAACTTCCAGCTACGGTTTCGAAAGGCGTTGGGCAATGTTAGAAGAGTTATACTGCACTTCCTGCGGAAAAAGGGTCACATATCAGCCAGCATTAGTCGTATTTCCGTGCCCAAACTGCGGAGAAGCCATGATAGTTCGTTGTATGATCTGCAGACAGCAAGCAAACCGTTATATATGCCCAGTGTGCGGCTTCGAGGGCCCATAGAGAGGTAGGTAGGAATGGGAAAGGTGTTAATGGAAGTTAGGGTTCTTCTGGAGGTTGATGCTGATCACGAAATGGTTCTGGATTCTATTAGAGGCTCCCTAATGGAAAACAATGCTGAGGTGCTTGAATTCAACAAGGTGCCAATTGCCTTTGGAATCGAGGCTTTAAACCTTTTGATAAGAGCTCCTGAAGAGGAAGGGATCACTACTAGGGTTCTAGATCGAATAAAAATGGTTGAAGGAGTGAGTAGCGTTGAAATAGGCAGGACCTCAAGGGTGTAGGATATGATTAGTCCTGCGATGTCCCTTCCTGTCTGGTACATAGTTTATGGCTTCTTGAAGAAGGAAGCAAAGGAGGGGATCACCGATAAGGAGCTTTATGAGAGGATAGTTTCCGAGAATCCTTGGATCTCACTCCCTCAGATATCAGAGGCCCTTCTCAAGCTTGAGGCTGTGGGGAAAATCAGGACAGTTAGAGGAGGGAGGAAGGGAACCCTGATGATAGAGCTCATTGAGGGGAAGAAGCAGAGATACATCCTATCGGATGAGGACTAGCTATAGCCAGGCCTCCAGTCCTTCTGAAGGTGGTTTCACCTTAACAAGCTCTTTAATCGTTTTCTCGACTCTCTTAGGGGAGAATTCGTGTTGATTAACCATGAAGTCAAACAGTTTTTCTTCTTCAATCCGTCTCAAGCTCAAGTCATAGTCCTCTGTTACCGGAGGGTCGAGGAAGAAACGATAAATTTCACCAGGATCTATTTCAAACTCCCATTTCACGTGAGAAATTACCTCATCCAGGGTCCTATAGGTTTTAACCAGTTTCAAGGCCTTCTTACAGCCTATCCCTTTGACCCCTCCCGGGTTGTAATCCGTCCCAACCAGCAGGCCTATTATTATGAGTTGCTCCCTGCTTATTTCCCATTGCTTCAAAACCTCTTCTAACAATATCTCCTCAGGATAAACCCTTACATAAGCCTTTTCTCCTGGAACTTTCCTCCTCTCAGAGAAGGTCAGATTTCTCACCAATCTAGGTGAACCGAAAAGCAGAGAATCGTAGTCCTGAGATCCAGCTGCATAAACGTCCCCTTTTCTTGCCATGAAGGCTGCTTGGGCTTCTCCTTCGCTTGGAGCCTGTACGATTGGAACCCCCATATACTTTAGGATCTTCTTAGCGTCGTCTATCATTTCCTGAGTTGGTGAAAGGGCTGCCTGAGCATATTTCCTTGCCTCCTCAATCTTCCCAGCCTCAAGGGCTTCTCTCCACTTCTTCATGGCCTCTTTCCTTATCTCCTCCCTTTCCTCAACGGTTTCCCTTTTGAAAGGAGGGGGCTCCCCATCAAAGACGTAAACTGGAATTATTCCAATTGTTAGCAGCTTTGCAGTCCTGTAAAACATTCCTGAGTGAACTGAGGTTATTTCGCCCCTGCTTGTCATGAGGGGAGTTCCATCCCTCTGCCTTATGATTGAGAGGAACTGATACATGGCGTTGAATGCGTCGATTGCAACAAGCTTTCCGCTTAATCTCTCAAGCTCTATCCTGCGAGCATAGATCAGGTCGCTTATCTTGACACCCATCTGGCTTCGTTCATCTTATTCCCCTTACGGATAAAAAGGAATCTGAGCGTAAGTTATGTTGAGATGAGAGGTTCGAGATACAAGCAGGTCATAGTTATCAGAGGAGATATAGAGATGAGCAGAGGAAAGATAGCAGCTCAAGCAGCACATGCAGCCTGTGAGGCTTTTGAAGAGGCTAGAAGGTCCCAACCAAAGATTTGGAAGGAATGGAGGAAGGAGGGGGCAAAGAAAGTAGTTCTGGTCTCTGATGAGAGGGGGCTCATGGAGGTATACGAGAAAGCTAAGGCCATGGGAATCCCAAGGGCAATGGTGAGGGATGCTGGTCTGACAGAACTTCCTCCTGGAACGCTTACTGCTGTAGCTATAGGTCCTTATGAAGCTGAGAAGATAGATGAGATAACTGGAAAGCTAAAGCCCCTAAGGTAGTTTAAGAGCCCTTATTTTTACTATTAGGTCCTCTTCATTCCTAAGCATCTTTATCATGGATCTTGGAACGTCTATGGCAGCTGCCGTTGATTTGATAGCGATGGTCCTATCGTCAACGTAGTTGGACTTCCTGAAAACAATCTCCTTCTCGGATGAAAGGGTGAGCCTTGGCGATCCCCGTGCTCTGAAGGGGAAAACCTCCCCTCCAACCGAGATCAGAACTTCTATTTCACCCCCTTTCAACAAATGCTCCTTCAGCAATGGATTCAAGTGCTTTACAGCCTTATCAGCCATTACTCCTATTACACAATCGGCCCTTAACGATATCTCCTCATCCCTAGTGATCTCTAGAGTTGTTCGGTGGGTTCCAGTCACGTTTGGATGACCCCTTGCCCTGATCTCCTCCTCCATCATCCAAAAGGTTATCTCTGAAAAGGGCATAAAAATTAGGATGACTGAGAAGGATGAATACGCCCATAAAAGGGCTAAATTGGTTGAGAACTTAGTAAAACAGGGAATAATCAGGAGCGAAGCCGTTAAAAGAGCTGCATTGAGGGTTCCAAGGGAGAAGTTCGTACCTCCAAGCCAGAGGGAATTTGCGTATCACGATACCCCTCTTCCCATAGGCGAGGGCCAAACCATTAGCGCGCCACACGGGTTCCAATTGGAACCCGGGCGAAACATGGTTTTTATGATGAATGAGCTCCTTTTACTGAGAGAGGGAATGATAGTCTTTGAAGTAGGAGCTGGGAGCGGTTATCATGCTGCAACAATTGCCGAGGTAGTTGCTCCTGCTGAAAAAAGCCTAGAGGAATGGGGACATGTATACTCAGCCGAGATAATAAGGAGTCTTGCAGTTAGGGCATGGAGAAACATAATGGAGACAGGATATGCTGAAAGAGTAAGTATAATACACTGCGATGGAAGCTCTGGCTTTCCCTTAAAGATAAAGGCTGATAGAATATTGGTAACGGCAGCTGCACCGTCCATCCCAAAGCCTCTGGTGAAGCAGCTTAAGATAGGTGGAAGAATGGTGCTCCCCATGGGATATCCAGGGGGCTTATTCTCCGCGCAAAAGCTAGTGGTAGCAGATAAAATGGCAGAGGGTGAGTTAAAGATGAGAGAAGTTGCTGATGTTGCCTTCGTCCCATTGAGGGGTAGATACGGATGGAGAGGCTTATAGCTAGCGGGGCAGAAGCAAAAGTTTACGATACAAGCTTTTTCGGGATTAAGGCCGTTAGAAAGGTCAGGATAAGGAAAGAGTACAGGGTCTCAGAACTTGATGAGTTTCTGAGGAAAAGAAGGACTTCAAAGGAGGTTAGAGCCCTTCACAGAGCGAAGAGGTTCGGGGTTCCTTGTCCATCAGTACTGGACGTTCATGAATTTGAGATAATAATGGAGAAGATAGAAGGAAGAACCTTGAGAGATTCCTTGAAGGACTTAGATGAAGAGAAGCTCTGTTTTATCTCAAGGCTCTTGGGAACAATGGTAGGAAGGCTTCATAGGGCTGGCTTGGTTCATAACGACCTCACGGGGGTCAACTTCATATTGACGGGCGAGGATAGGGTTTGTCTAATAGATTTCGGACTCGTTGAGTTCTCAGAGGACCCAGAGGACAGAGCTGTTGACATTCACGTGTTTAAGCAGTCCATAAGCGCCGTAGATCCAAGAAGGTTAAGGCTCATTATGAATAACTTCATGGATGGTTACTCTAAAGAGCTCGGAGAGAAGGCAAAGGAGGTAATTTCCAGGCTAAAATCCATAGAGAAGAGAGGAAGGTACAGGATCAGGTGAGATCATGCTTACGTTGAAGTTCGTTACCTCAAATCCTCACAAGTTCGAAGAGGCTAGAGCAATACTCAAGTCATACGGAATTGGGATCGAATGGGTTAAGATGAATTACCCCGAAATTCAGGCAGATACGCTTGAGGAAATTGTCATTCACTCTATTAGCTGGTTAGAGAAGAAGATAGAAGGAAATTTCTTCGTAGAGGATGCTGGATTGTTCATTCACTCTTTAAGGGGGTTTCCTGGGCCTTATTCCTCCTACGTCTACAGGACTATAGGAAATGAGGGGATATTGAGACTTATGGAGGGTATAAAGGACAGAAGGGCTGTCTTCAAATCTACGGTCGGTCTCTCTATGGAAGGGGGGAAATACACCTTCAAGGGCGAGACTAAGGGCTTCATTTCGAACTCGATTAGAGGAAAGTTGTGGGGATTTGACCCAATATTCGTTCCTGAGGGTAGTGAAGGCTTAACTTACGCCGAATTAGGGGATAAAAAGAACTTGATCTCTCATAGGAGAAAATCGCTTGAGCAAATGGCGCTTTGGATATCAAGAAAAGTTAAAAAAGCTTGAAATTGGTGAGGATTGGTTGGGTGAAGGAAGCTTGGAAAAAGGGGCTAGCGAGGCACACAGTTACATCGCAAGGAAGGAGAAACCAGAGTGGGTTACGATGAGCGAGAAGGAGATAGTTTCCCTCATAGTTAAAATGGGAAGAAGAGGAGTTCCTCCAAGCCAAATTGGTATGATTTTGAGGGATGTCTATGGAATACCCTCGGTTAGGCAAGTCCTAGGTAAAAGGATAACTGATGTATTAGAGGAACAGGGCGTTGCCAAGAAGATACCTGAAGATCTGCTTTCTCTGATGAAAAAGGCGTATAAAATTAGGAAGCACCTCGAGATTCATAGAAAAGATTTTCATTCTAAAAGAGGGCTGCAACTCACTGAATCGAAGATTAGGAGACTGATTAAATACTATAAAAAAACCGCCAAATGTCAAAATTAAAGACATAATTGACACTTTTTTGTGTAAACTTGATTGATATAAATAAATTGTTATCCTTATAAGGGAGGATTT
>JAVCBX010000196.1:0-7295 GCA_037917635.1 Thermoproteota archaeon
AAGCCGAACTCATTAACGTAATCCATAGGATCTCCGGATATCTTCACGCCGAGATCGCTCTTCGTCCCTATTAATAACATAGGAACCTCCCCTAGATTATCTCTAACCTCCTTAACCCACCCAGGAACGTCTCTGAAGCTCCTCTCATCTACAAGACTGAACGCAATGAAACCACCTGAGCTTCCCATGTAAAAGCGTGGCCTCATCAAGCCGAATCTCTCCTGCCCAGCCAGATCCCAGATAACGAGCCTAACAAGGCATCTTTTTTCAATTATCTGATGCTTAGAATAGAAATCAACCCCGATTGTGGATTTATAGCTCTTATTAAAGCTTCCAAGTGCGAATCTCCTGCAGAATGAGGTTTTGCCAACCATGGGGTTTCCGCAGACGAACAGTTTAATCGGGATTGAGGCCTTAATTAGCCCAGCTTCTCCAAGGATCTCGGCAGCTCTATCGGGTCCGAACACGTTGACTGCTTTCTCGTAAAAGAAGGTAAGCGCTTCATCATCGAGCTCCGTCTCGTCCTCCATTCCAGCCTCCTCAATCCACTTGTCAACTTCCTCCCCGAAGAAGCTTCTCAGCATCTCCTTGTACTCAGCCAGCTTCGACAAGCTCTATGACCTCCTTAAGCCCCCTAATCTTCTCTAGGTAAAAGAAGGCTAAAAAGGTTATGAGGATGAAGGAAAATGAGGAAATTACCTCTTCAAAAGGCCTTAAAACTGAAAAAGAAGCGTAAGTTCTTCTCCCATATCTCATGAAATCTGATATCATGGCTGGTATTGCTGAGATCTGAATCGAAGCCAAAACATCATTTGGAAGCCCTCTTGGGAAAAGAAGCACGCTTATGCTAGCGAGAAAGAAGCAAATGAGATCAAATGCTACGTAACTTAATAACAGGGGGGATTGTTGGGCTAGATACAACGTGAAGAGAGGCAAGAACACTAAGATGATCTTAACTGATCTATTACCAGCGGCTGCAAACCACCTGAGAGATATCATCTTCGAAATCCCATAAAGAAGGCACATATATCCGGCCAGATTGGTCAATGCTGAGATTTGATAGAGCCTAATGTTTGGGTGCAGGAAATAGAGAACCTTTTGAAGGGCGCCAGAGAAGAGTATGAAGAAGGCTATTGAAAGGGCCAAAACCCTTGCTGTCGAGCCCTTAGAGTGTATTGCGGCAGTTATCGTCCATAAAATGGATCCAAGAAGAAAAACAACTAATAACAAAAGGGTTTGGATGAGCCCATACCCATTTTGCAACAGGAAAAACTGAAAACCTAGGAAAAATATGGAAGAAAAACCAAGGAGGATAATCTCACTAGGGGAGAGAAATGGTCTCTCCAAGCGAATCACCTATATCAGCTCTTTGATGGCCTGTCTTAACTTCCTTAACGCCATTTCGAGGGTATAGCCCTGCTTTCTCAAGGCATCTACGTCTCTCTGAAGGCTCTTTTCCGGCTCTGAGTAGATATATGAGTATATTCTCAGCAGAGACCTGTATTCCGGCTCGATAGAGCTAGGAATGTAGGACAATGCATCGGTCATCGACCTAAGCTCGCCCAAGCTTCTAAGCCTCTCTATCTTCTTTATGACAGACTGAATGTCAACCCCTTCCTCTTTTATGCCGAGGAAAACGATGCCTTCCGATCCTATTGGAGCTATTATCACTGGACTCTGAACGCTTCTTATTTTCATGATAGCGCCGCTAGAAGCCATAGACCTGACCTTTTCACCGAATTTCTCCTTAAGATCTTCACAGAACTTGATTAAGGTCTTCTGCGGCATGCTTCCACTTGTATGCCATCTGTTCTCCTTTTCATCGTAGAAGCCGACGAAAGTGACCCCAGATACTTTAGCGAGGTCCAATCTTGCGAATTCTCCAAGACCAATCGTTCCCAATACTATTCTATCAACTTCGTGTTGAAACTCTCTGGATACTTCCGGGCTAATTGAGTGGGGACGCTCCCCAAACCTCTTCTCGAAAACCCTCGCAAGCTCCTCATTTACCTTTTCAGCAAGGGCAGGATCAAGCTCTTTTTCAGCGTACATTACGAAGAGAAAGTCTCCAGCATTGTAGAAGGATATGAAATCCTTTCCAACCGAAAAGTATCCGGAGCTGGTCTTGCCTATTTCCTCAACCAAGGGCATGATCATGTTAAGGATGCCAGCGGTCGCGTTCACTTGAGAATTGATTAATGAGCCGTAGTTTCGGCGAAATAGTACAACGCCAGCATTTCTATCAATTACTAGAATGTCGTGAACTGGCAACGATCTTCACATATTATTGAACCTGTTGTAATTTAACTCTTTTGTTGGAACGGAACTTGGCTTTTAACTCATTGCCGGTTTTTATCTAAATGCTTTTGAACAGAAGAAGTTTCTAAAATGGAATGAATTCTACCAGCCTGCGAAATCTAGCCATCGCTTGACAATTATATTGCTGAGACTACCTAAAGAAGGAGATGCCGAAGGAACCTCTAAGTCCGGCATGAGCATAGAGAAGAAGTTTAGAGTCAAAGAGGAGCACTCAGCTAGGTCCGTAGGGAGTGGGGAAGTGAAGGTTCTATCAACTCCAGCCCTAATAGCCTTCATGGAATCGGCTTCGAGGGACCTGGTTCAGCCTTACCTGGAAGAGGGCCAAACCACAGTTGGCATTCGAGTTGACGTGAGACACCTTAATCCAGTTCCGGTTGGTCAAGAGGTATCTGGTAAGTCCAAACTCATTGCTATAGATGGAAATAGGCTTACTTTTAACGTTGAAGCATGTTGGAAGGGAAATAGGGTTGGACAAGGGTTCATGAAAGATACATAGTGGATGTAGGACGTTTCTTGAACAAAGTGAGGAGAATGCTCGAAAGTTAAACTTGCTTGGAGCGTAAAGGGCTTTTCAGGAAAAATAGAATCGAGAGAAAAGCGATTAAAGGCAAAAGAAACAGAAATGATTTGAAAACTCCATCCCTCGAACCTTCCATTTTTTCTAATATGTCCAGCGCTGCCTTGCTAAGGGATATGGCCTTTCCGAAGTTCCCTCGGTCCATTTCATCTATAGAATTCCTTAGAAGCTCAACTGCTTTAGTAAGTTCTTGATTTTTTGAAGACTCAAGCTTCTGAATGATTCTTTCAGCCTTCCATATTAAAAGGATGGCCCTTTGAGCCTCGCGTATTGGAGCCCAAGTGGCTCTGGCTCTTAACACAACTCCCTCTACTCCCTGATCTAGAACTGGAAGGTAGCTCCAACCAAGGTATTTTGAAGGCCCTCCTCTTCTTGTAAGGGCGAAAAATGTGTTTGTCAACGAGAAAAGGAATCTCCTTCTGTACGGTCCATCATCGAACGTGACGTCAACAGGAAGCCAACCGTAATTTGGAATGTAGACCTCAGCCCATCTGTGAAAGACGTAATCGTCTATCTCACCTTCTAAAAACATGCCAGCATAACTTGGATCTATTACAGTCCCTCCTACAAACCTAGCAGGCAAACCAGAAGCCCTACAGATTGCAATGAAAGCGAAGACGTATTCAGAACAGGATCCAGTTCCTCTCTTAAGCGTTATAGGCGCGCTGTCCCACCTCTCATCTAGCTCGTATTCAAGCCTCTCAATTACATAGTCGTGAGCCTTCAACACTATTTCGTAGCTATTTCTCTCCTCTCCAACAGCTTCTCTCTGAGATCTAGCGATTATCGGATCTCTAATCCGATACATCTCCTCATCTCTCGTGTAATAAAGCCTAATTTTATATGGAACATCGTCCACGGAGCCTGCTTTTGCCGGGTCCACATCATATCTCATTGAAGTAAGCTTTGCAACGCAAAACATGCTTATTTGCTGAGACTCTCCCCTCCTCATACCTGGAACCCTGAACATGGCCACGCTTTGGTTCCACTCATCCTCAAGGATCTCATCAGGCTCTCTGCTGAATTGAATTGAGATTATCTTCTGGTTCTCAGCATCTTGAGGCACTGGGAAGTAGACGTTAAAGGGGTTGTTGACGTCTTCTCTGCAGATAAGCTGGGCCATAAGGGAGATGTTTACGTATCTTATCCCCTCAACAAGAGAGTTTGATGCGGAAGGCACTTGCCCCATCGAATGCGCTAGAAGAAGAACAATCGCCGCCACAGCAAAAAGCGTAAGCCCTTTAACTGCCCTTAACATACTCAGCATATCCTCTCCATTCCGCCTTATTACGATTTGCATTTGAGAAATGCTCTTATTGATACAGCACTCTAAACTCCCCGATGAGATTTAGACACAAGAACGTTATGATTGAGGTTCTTGAAGGAGACATAACTGAAGCAAAGGTAGATGCGATTGTAAATCCAGCTAACTCGTATCTAGTAATGGGAGGAGGAGTTGCTGGAGCTATTAAGAGGAAAGGAGGAACCGAAATAGAAAAAGAGGCGAGAAAATTCGCTCCAATTGAGATAGGAGAAGCCATAGTCACCACGGCCGGAAAGCTTCCAGCTAGGTGGGTAGTGCACTCCCCTACTGTAAGGCTCCCTGCAGGAAGGGCCTCATTAGAATCCGTTTCACTGGCTACGAGAGCTGCCCTATCTGCTGCTGAAAATGTCGGGGCTAGATCTATAGCCTTCCCAGCCATGGGAGCAGGTGTAGGGGGCCTTAAGGTTGAAGAATCTGTTGAGACGATGTTGAATGAAATAATCTCTTATATCGACAGGGGTACCAAGCTTGAAAGGATCCTGCTAATTGCTTTAGGAAAAGAAGCTCTAAAGAAGTTCCTGAATGCATCTAAAAAAGTACTTAAAGTTGAATAGGAGAAACGCTTCATTTTATGCACTCTTTCTTGATAACAAGTCTTTTTAGAAAGTCTTCTTTGATTTCTACCCCAATTCCAGGCTCCTTCGGAACACTTATGGTCCCATCAGGGTTTAAGCTCCATTCTGGCTCCACTATGTCCTCTTTAAAGTATCTTGAGCTAGCAGATATGTCATTTGGATATTTAACGCCGGGAAGGGAGGCCATCGCAACTAAAAAGCCCCTTCCTATCCCTGTCTCAAGCATTCCACCTATCCAGATTGGAATTCCAAGCTTGAGGCAGAGATCGTGGACCTCCAAACCTTTAGTGATGCCACCGACTCTAGACGGCTTCAGGTTTATTATCTCGCAGCTTCCAAGGAGATAAGCTGCCTTTACATCGTAGATCGTCCTTATGCTTTCGTCTAAGCATATTGGCGTGGAGAGCTTCCTAGCCAAAATGGAATGATCCGCTAAGTCATCCTCAGAAAGCGGCTGTTCAATCATCAGCAGGCCGAACTCATCCAGTCTTCTCAACGTCTGATAGTGATCCAATGAGTACGCGGCATTTGCATCAACTTGAAGGGGAAGATCCGGATACTCTTCCCTTACTTTTCTTACGATTTCAACATCCCAACCAGGCTTTATCTTTAGCTTAACTCTCCTGTAACCTTCTTCAACCCTTTTTTGAATCATTTCGAGCAGGTCTTCAACCTTCTCCTTTATTCCTAAGCTAACTCCTGAAATTATCCTATCTCTCACGCCTCCTATAATTGAAGAGAGGCTTTTTCCGCTTAGTTTAGCCTTAAGATCCCAAAGTGCCTTATCAATTCCGGCTTTAGCTATGTTGTGACCCCTAACCCTCCTTCCAATTCCCTTCCAGAAATCATCCGGCCCGTTTAGCTCTAATCCTACAAGATTTGGAGCTATGAAATCCTTTAAGACGTGCCAAGCCGTCTTGCTCGTTTCATAGCTGTACCAAGGTCCTTCCATGATTGGGGACTCCCCCCACCCAACTTCCCCCCTTTCCTCCTCAATTCTAACTATCAGGGTCTCTCTGTGAGTCTCAACCCCAAAACTAGTCTCGAAGGGGCTTACAAGCTTGATTTTAATCAAATAAAGGTCAATACCCCTTATCCTCACTTCAAACACCTCTTAACAGAACGTCTTCCAAGATATCATCCAAACTTGCCCTCCAAAGTACGTGAAAACACCTCTTCTCCTCTTTTGACCTAACGAACTCCACTGCCCAATAGCCAGACGAGAAGTAATGCGTTACTGCTTTGGCGAAAGCGTCTCTCCATATGGAAACAAGCTTAAGCCCTCCTTCATCCCTAGTTCTGCCCAAATTCCATGGAATTTCCACGAGAACTATGTCAGAGGAAGGAAACTCCTCTTTTAGGACTGGCTCCCTTAGAGGCTCCTCCCCCCTTGAATCATAAGCAAGTTCAGCTCCCATCTCAATGAGATCGGAAATTTCAAGCTTTGGAGGTCCCCTCTCAATTCTATTAATGACCCTTCTGCTCAAAAGGTGCCATTGGACCTTATACCTATCGCTCCTCATTCCCTTGTTTATCTCATCCCTCATGATCCCGTAGTAGTTCCAGAGGAAAATGTTGCAGAGCACTCCTAGTTTCGAAAGGTTAAACCTGGAGTTTAGGGCCTGGAGTGGGTCAAACGTCCACTCTATGAGCTTTATTCCCTTCTCAAGGGCTGCCTTCCTTTGGGCCAACTTCAACCTGTACCCTATCCCCAATCCTTGAAGCTCTCTAATCACTCCAGTTATGTGGGAGAGAACGAACCTCCTTTCACCCTTTTCTCCCAATAAGGAGACAACGCATCCTACTAGCTCCCCTGTTTTCCTATCAAAAGCTCCTAGGACAATCCCTCCAGAGTCCTGAACTCCTCTTATCATGTGTCCGGGTATAACCTCAATTGGATCCATTCCCCAAGCTCCAAACTGAACACTTTCAAAGGCCTCAATTTCCTCCCAACCCTTGGGCTCCCTTATCTCTATTTCTCTCAGATTTCCCTCCCTATCCTTGACTTCAAAGAGCTCATATACCCTCATACAAGAAAGACCTTGATTGTCCTGTTTATTTTATTTCTAACCCTTGGCATGGGATTCTTGCTTCAATTTCTTTAAGATCCTTATCATCTCTGGGACGATCTGATAAAGATCTCCAACAACACCAAACTTGGCGTAATCGAAGATCCTTGCACTTGGATCCTTGTTAATCGCAATTATAATCTCGGAGTTCTTCATACCGGCCAGGTGCTGAACGCTTCCTGAGATCCCGCAAGCGATATAGAGCTTAGGTCTAACAGTCTTCCCGCTTAAACCTATCTGTCTGCTCTTAGGCATCCATCCTTTATCAACAACGCATCTGCTTGCCCCAACAACTCCTCCGAGCAAATCTGCAAGCTCCTGAAGCATCTTGAAGTCTTCAGGGGCTCTAAGCCCTCCTCCTCCAGCAACTATAACCTCAGCGTCTTCTATGCTGCTTCCTTCCTCTACGACCTCCCTCAAAACCTCAGTTC